>WLLG01000026.1 GCA_009700815.1 Actinomycetota bacterium | reverse complement strand
TTTACTGAGCCGCTCAATCACGACTGTACGCGCCGGCATGTTGATACCTAGAGCCAGAGTCTCGGTCGCAAACACAACCCTGACGAGTCCTTCAACAAAGCAATCCTCTACTGCCTCTCGAAACGACGGGATCATTCCAGCGTGATGCGCAGCTATGCCGTGTTCAAGGCCTTCAAGCCACAGGTCATAGCCGAGTACGTCAAGATCTGCATCGCTCAAACTCGCCGTCCTCGCCTCTACGAGCTCACGTATACGGACTCGGTCCTCGGGTTGAGTTACCCGCACTCCAGCCTCGAAACACTGCCGGACGGCCTCGTCGCAACCCTTGCGACTGAAGATGAAGTAGATGACTGGCAGCAGGCTTTCGGAGGTGAGCCGTTCAATAGTCTCGACCCGTCGCGGCGTATAAAATCTTGCCCGTGGCTTGCGGTGCTGCGCCGAACTTGGACGCTGTTGCTCTGCGTCAAAGCGGTGGCCTTCGGGATTCGTAACCCCGTTGACAATCAAGGGCAGAAGATGCTCCCTCTCGGCTGTGCGATCTCCGACAAAGAGCAATGGGTCCAACTCGATGGGCCGACGATGTTCAACAACGGTATGGGTTGGGCCACGGAGGGCAGTTACCCAGTCACCCAACTCCTCGGCATTTGAGACCGTCGCCGATAAACACACAAAACGCACACTTCCGGGTGTGTGGATCAGCACCTCTTCCCAGACTGGACCGCGGTACGCATCAGCTAAAAAGTGAACCTCGTCGAGCACCACCCACTCAAGGTCGTCCAGAGTTGATGACCCGGCGTAGACCATATTGCGCAGAACCTCGGTAGTCATAACAACCACCGAGGCTCCGCTGTTGATTGCCCGATCACCAGTCAAAAGGCCGACCTGATCTGCTCCAAGCACGGCGCAAAGGTCATTGTATTTTTGGTTCGACAGCGCCTTGATCGGTGCTGTGTAGAAACACTTTCCACCAGATTTGAGCGCTAATGAGACAGCGTGTTCTGCGACTACCGTTTTTCCGGATCCTGTCGGGGCAGCTACAAGCACGTTCTGGCCGCGTTCCAACGCCGCTATTGCTTCGCTCTGGAACGGATCGAGAGCGAACTCGTGGTCGAATCTGGGTTTCAGACTGCTGCCTCGTCCGACTCCGTGGATGAGGATTCCTCGCCCTTGTTCTTCTGGCGCACGAGCACCCGTCCGATCACCACTGCAACCTCATAAAAGATGTACATCGGAATTGCTAGCGCCGCCAAAGAAATGGGGTCACCGCTGGGAGTGATCGCTGCAGCAAGGATCACAATGATCAGAACAGTCTGTCGCCGCCAGGAGGAGAGTTGCTGCGGAGAGACGACTCCAATCATCTGCAAAGCAACCAGCACCACGGGGAATAAGAAGCCGGTTCCGAATGCCAGCATCATGAACAGCGAGAGTCGGACAAACTCAACCGGCCCCGATCGAATGTCGATCTCTGGTCCGCCAACCCGAACAAGAAAGTTCACGGCCTGGCTCAGGGTGAAGTAGGCCACGATTGCTCCAGCTGTGAACAAGAAGAAGGAGGACAGCACGAATGCGAGTGCATAGCGTCGTTCTTTCTTGTACAAACCCGGTGCAATGAACCGCCACAACTGCCAGAGGATGATGGGCAAGGCTAGGAAGAGACCGCCATATCCGGCGACTTTTAGTCTCAAGGAAAACGGGTCAAGCAAGTTCGTGACCAGAAACTTGCAATCAGACAGAGGGTCTACGCCGCGCAGCGCATTGCAGTACGGGGCGTTGAGAATATCGAGCAACCAGTTATAAAAGAACCAGGCCGGCAGCATCGCTACAAGCACAGCAACTACGCAGATCAACAAGCGGTAGCGAAACTCGCGCAGGTGATCACTCAGGGTCATATCGCCCCCCTCGCGCTCAGCCCCTTTGAACCATGACGGTCTGCTCATGGGTCCTGCACCGCAACTGCCTCAGGCTCCGGCTCCGGCTCCGGCTTCGGCTTCGGCTTCGGCTCAGTCTCGGGCTCAGTCTTCGGCTCAGTCTCGGGCTCAGTCTCGGGCTCCGAGAGATGCTCTGGAACTGCTTCAGATTCTGACTCGGCCTCGGCCAACTCAGTAGCAACAGGTTCATCGGCTGCTTGACGTGCAGCCTCTTTCTTGGCCCGCTCCTCGGCTTCCGCCTCGAGAGCGTACTCAGCCAGCTTCTGCCGCGGATTCGCTGCAAGTTCAGTGAGTTCCTTAAAGGGCTTCATCGCCGGGTCATCCATCACGTCCGAGACCCCGCTGCTGAACCCCTCTGTCATCGTCTTGATTTTGTTGATCATGCGACCGGCGCTCCGCGCGACCTCGGGAATGCGCTCCGGGCCAAGAACGACAAGAGCAACCGCCAAGATGATGATCAACTCGCCGCCTGTCACGTTGAACATTGCTGCGCGCTACCCCTTGATCCGTTCATCCACCTTGGAACTCAACTCGTCTGAGGCATGCCTGAGCTCTTCGGCTACTTGCACTGCAGGTACAAACTGCGAATCCCGCAGTTCCTCGCTGGCTTGAGACAGTTTCTGCGTTGCCAAATAGATCAGCGCCATCGAGGCAACGAGCACAGCAAGGGTTACAGCTACAGCGAACACCTAGAAAAGATACCCTGCGAAACCCGCAAGATCGGAACCTTCAGAAATCGCCACTGAACCAGTGTCAAAAATACAGCGGGACGTCCCGGCAAGAAGCAGCGGGACGCCCCGGAGAGCAAAATCGGTTATCGGTCTGTCATGGTGGTCAAGGTGGTGTACCAGTCGGGGGTACTCAGCAGGTGATGAAAGTCCAGAACATCATCGTGATCGATTGATTCTCCATGATGTACTTCGTGGAGTTCTGCTGGTAGGAGCCAGTCTTCTGACTGCACTCCTGCGGCGAGTAGCACGTCAACAACGTGGTCCTCTGCCGCACGAACTTCGATCATTCGACAGACGGGGCAGCGGAACAAGTACGTAGCCTCGGCTGTGTCGATGCATGTACGAACCCGAAGGTCTCGGGAACGCAGTTCCACGTCGCCGCAGTCGCTACAGGTTGCTCGAATCAGTGCCATCAGTGTCTCCTTGTGTCACGTACCTGATTACTATCGGCCGCATATGGGGCAGGGTTGAACTTTCCCCTCAACCTTTTCAATTTTTTACTCTGTTAAGGCCTGTTTGGCTTGGATACCCGTGCTGTGGGTACCGACATGGCCCTAATTCGTTGCATTCAGTGGCAATATTCATCCTGATGAACCCTGAATATCCCACTCTCGAGGCAGAGGCAGTGCTTTTTGCCCATCGTGGTGCCCGGGCTCACGCTCCGGACAACACACTTGAGGCATTCACACTCGGATTACGACTTGGTGCAACCGGCCTAGAGAGCGACGTCTGGATTACTGCTGACGGTGTCGCTGTGCTCGACCACGACGGCGTGGTTGGTGGCACATTTCGGCGCAAACCGATCTCATCTGTACATCGCCAAGAACTACCCCCGCATATTCCCTCCCTGGCGGAACTGTATGAGGAGTGCGGTCACGAGTACGAGCTCTCTCTCGACATCAAGGATCCAAACGCCACGCAAGAGGT
This sequence comes from Actinomycetota bacterium, assembly GCA_009700815.1. GTDB lineage: Bacteria > Actinomycetota > Acidimicrobiia > Acidimicrobiales > Microtrichaceae > IMCC26207. Next base: position 10,402 of record WLLG01000026.1, on the reverse strand, counting down.
TCTCCGCGTGGCTCGGTCTTTTGGCGCCTGCGAACAGCTCTGGCTCTGTCACCCTGACTTGGAGTTGTTGGAATCATGGCGGGAACTCAGCCGACCTGCACGGTTAGTACATTCCACGCGTCTCACTGCCATGAGTTTTGGTGCAGAGCGTCATGCAGCCCAACTTCGCCAGGCTGGAATAGATGCCGTGAATCTGCATCACAGCGAGTGGAGTGCCGGGCAGGTCACGTTGTTTCACAGGTTTACCCGGTTCACACTTGGCTGGGACGCACAGTACGAGCGGACAATCGGCGCCCTGTTGCAGATGGGTATTGACGGGGTGTTCAGTGACCACGTTGACCGCATGGTCGACTTGGCGACACAGGAGAGCGAGTAGTTACAGCGAGGCAATCCTGCCAGGCGGCCACATAATGGTAAACGCACGACCAATGACTGTGCTGGTTTCGATGGGCCCAAACACGCGACTGTCTTGAGAGTTATTGCGATTATCCCCCATTACCCATGCTTGGCCTTCTTGGAGCGTCACGGGCTTATCAAGGTTGACCGTAGAGGTCCCGGGAGGCAGATATGGCTCCTCAAGTAACTTGCCATTGACATACATGGACCCGTCTTTGGCTTGAACCGTGTCGCCGGGTACCCCGATGACCCTCTTAATCAAGTCCTCTGGCTCACCCGGCCCGGCAGGCAATCCTGGGGGGCGAGTAAACACCACGACATCTCCGCGGTTGATGTCGTGAGCTCGATAACTCAGCTTGTTCACCAGTACACGATCCCCGATTTCGAGCGTAGGGACCATCGATTCAGAGGGAATGCGAAAGGCCTGAACTAGGAAGGTCTTGATCAGGACTGCTACGAGCACAGCGCCGACAATGACTGCAACCCACTCGAGAAGATTGCGCAGAGATGCCGCACGCTGGCGCCGTGCGATGCTCTTGCGATTCACTGCCGATCCGGGCTGCAACTCCACTGCGGCAATTGGTGTTTCTGTGGATTGCAAACTTGGGTCGCTAGCTGCAGCGGTAGGTGACTCTGGCGTGGAGTCAAGCGGTTGATCTGTCACCCGCAGCAGGCTACAGGCCACAGCCTTGTCTCAGAGCAGCCAGAGCTGAGGAATTACATCTTCAGGCCAGCGGGGTCATCTGGGGAGATAGCGATTCAGAATTCTTTGCGCTGCTGCAGAACGAACCCGGTTCAACGACTCCCCCGACAGACCATCAGTGGCCACGGTTGACGGGTCGAGGCGCAACAACAATCGTTCCAACCACGGAGTGGCAGTAACTGGCAGGACTAAGCGCACGGTGCCGTCCGGATTCTGCTCAAAGACGTCATACGGGTAGGCGTCGGCTACCCAAGAAATCGACTCGGGGCCGATCAACTCAACAGAGCGCGAGGTTCCAGACAGCGTGGCCCCAACTTGGCTTATCAAATCTGGTGGGTCGAATGAATCACCAGTCAACTCAGCTTTCTGGACCCGATCCACTCTGAACAGTCGCTCGGCTTCCATCAGGTGGCAATAGGCAAGCAGGTACCAATGACCTTCTCGGCTGAGAACGCTGTAGGGATCAACCTCTCGGTCGGTGGCCTGATCGCGGCCGTAACTGAAATAGCTCAGAGCTAGAACCGAACTCGCCTCTGCGGCCTGTTGCAGCACCTGAAGGATCCTCGGGTCGGCTGGTCCAAGGGCGACCTCGACAGCGGACACTTCGCCCTCACCAAGAACAGCCGACAATTTCTGCACTGCGCTACGCAAGACCCCTTCGGGATCTGACCCATCTCGACCCAGAACGGCGCGTCCACCAGCTAGCAGCGTGAGGGCTTCCTCGTGCGTCAGCCGAACCGGTCGGTGAAAGTAGTCCGCCAAGTTGATTGTTACGCAGTCATTCTCGAAGCTCACCTCGACAAGGACATCTGGAGTGAAGGGGTAGAGGCCAACCCCATAGAACACAAGTTCCAAGTCCTTACGGAGATCCTCTTTGCTGAGACCGAACCGTTGAGCGATCTCACTCAGAGGAGTACCAGGATTGTGAACAATCCACGGAATGACCGCCAGAATGCGCTGCACCCGATCAGGCGCTGTAATGCCACTCACGCTGACCTCTCAGCCTCGGAGGAGACAAAGCTGCTTAGCCATGAAACGAGGTCGTTACGAAACTCAACAGGCGACAAGATTTCGGCTCGGTCAAGGAAATTCATCATGAAGCTCCTCAATCCACCCGGATTTCGGACATCAAGTTCCAACACGAGCGAGCCGTCAGTTCGAGTTTCAGCTACTCGCAAGTCTGGATCTTCTGCAAGCACTGCGGGAGCGATCTCTGAGTCAATCAGCACTCTGGCTAAGGTGACTTCTCCAGCGCCTATCTCCCACTGACGAAGGAGCACTCCTTCTATCACTTCGGGCAACGCGTAGGAATCCGCTGCACCGGAATCCACTGGACCTGTCAGCCTGTCGAGTCGAAAGCTTCGCTGCGCATCGCGGTCTAAGTCGAAGCCAGTCATGTACCAATGCCCGCGCCGGTACTCCAGACGATATGGCTGCACCTGTCGCGGGGCGCCTTCATACTCAAAGCTGGCCACACGCCGCTCTAGGGTGCAGGCGAACAGCGTCAAGAGTTGTGGAGGCATGGGAACTGCACCGACAGGGGCGGCGCTCGCAGCCGCAGTCGAAGCAAGTCCACCGAGCTTGCGAAGCCCCTCTTCAAGATCATCGGGGTCAAGCCCCTCCGCTTGAATCATGGTTGCTGCTAAGTGCAGGGCTGCGAGCTCCTCGAGCTCGAGGCCAAGATCTGGCAACTCATAGCTGTCGCGAATGATGGTGTAAGCAGCACGTGGCTGTTCGAAGTGGTGAACCTCGACTGTCTCGATAGGGATCCCAACTTCTCGGAGAGACTCCTTATCACGCTCAAAAGCCCTATGAAATGCAGCATCAGACTGATCAGACTCAGCGTTTGAATAGCCAGGCACTCGAATACGGATTTGCTCCGCGGTTAGCGGAGTTGTGGTGTCGATCAATGCCGCCACCAGATTTAGGAGTCGCTCTACCCGTGCCACGACGTGATCTTATTGGGTCGGGCGAACGGCTGAGTGCGCATCCTTCGGCAAGTTTTGAGCTGCCAACATCTCTGCTGCCAAGTTTTAAGCTCCTAGCATTTCCGCTGCCAAGGCTCCTGCCGCCACGGCGTTTTCGAAAAAGAGGAGATCCTCGCTCACTGTGCGTCCCATGGTTGTGGTTGTGAGTCCCGCCGAATCCATGATCTCCGCTGCGTCAATCACAGCTGAAGCATCAGAGATTCGAACACCTGAAAGGTCCGAAGCCGTAGCAGATGTGCCCGCAACCCAAGGCGAGCACTGGGTCAAGCTCGCAATCGTGATGGTGTGATGCGACAGGCCTTGGTGTCGTGGACGCGGGTCGCCGCTTGATGCACGCACGCACAAGATAGGCGTACCTCCAAGAGCTGAGACTGTGTCGAGAATGGATGCCACCTCAACAGCAGTAGTCCCGAGTGCAGTTCCAGTTCCAACTACTCCCGGGCCCATGCAGACCACAACGGCATCGGCACCGAGGGTGTGCACTGCTAGGCCTAGCGCCGAGGGCACACTCACTGCCTCAAGATCTCCTCCAAAGGCGTGGCCAGCAGTCACCGTGCCGGCAATGAGTTGGCGACTCTGTAGATCCCAGATCAAATCTGAGATAACTAGGGGAAGCGACGCACCATCAGTCATCACATAGGCAAGTGTCTTACCCGGAGCGAAGTGCGCAAAAGCGGCGGCAACTGCTGCCACCTGACTGTGAACAGAGCACACCACCACGGGAGTAGCAGCTAGGGGTAGGTCACATTCGGGATGGGTTAATTCATCCGTTCCAGCGTCAAACTGGAGGCTGCTATAGCGGAGCTTCATGATGTGGTCGGGGCCAGGTGAGATGAACTCCTCGAGGGACAGGTTCCAATGAACGACATGCCAACCGCCCGTCCCTAGCTGCAACTCAACTGCGGTGGTATTCAAGATGAGCTGATCGCCCAAGGTGCACTCACCAGTGAGCGCTGTGAGCGCGTACGCCCGAGCAGAAACGCCATCTGGCATCCGAACAGCTACGCGCTGTAGCCCCGGACGTTCTTGCAGAATCTCTGTCACTGTCGCACTGCGAAAGGTTGGCACTAGCTCACCGAGACATTCCGAATTGCCTCAGCAGGTCTGCTGGGCTGACCCCGAAGCGAACCCGCCGGCGGATAGTCATCGGGGTGATCAAGGTCAAGGCTCCAGACTGGTAACACGAGCGATGAGGGGTGATCCTCAGATCGCCCGACTAGGTGAGTAGCGCCCTCGACGACCGGGTTCTCGAAACACCAGAACGGGTGATCACGCCCGGGCGTAGACACTGCCACTCGTAAACAGGAGCCCGCACGGAGCAGATGAGCGATCGGGTGAATTGGAATCCGGAATCTCTTCCACTCCCCGCTGACAAGCTCTTCTCTGTCACTTTCGAGAAAGGTGTAATCCACTCGAAGCTCATCGGAATGATCGGGATCCTCAACCGCATGAATCGGGCGGTGCCAACCACATTGCAATCGCTGCTCCATGCCATCTGGCCGTACCTCGGTCAGTGTCACCTGCACAGCAGTATCCGCACTCCCCGCACACATCCAGAGATCGACATGACCTGACCCAGCAATCAGCACGGACTCGGTCAATGGAGCAGTCTGGTACGCCACCCGGTGCGAATCAGCAAAGCGTGTCCAATCAATAATTACCTTTGGTCGAGTGAACTGGTCCAGATCGCTCAGCAACTCCATCGAATAGGCCAGTTCACCTGCATCTGGGTCATCTGTGTAGGAATCCGCTCCGCTGCCAGCTGGGGCTGACTCAACCAGTGCGGCCCCTTCAGCAAAGTACCAACGCCGAGGCTTGACCCCTTTCGGTGGGAAGGAGTCAGTCTGCGCCTCATAGCGATGTGCAGTAGCACCAATCACCTCATGGCCTGCGCCACTTTCGAACAGAATTCTGACCCGAGGTTCGGCGAGATACTCTGCGAATGCGGCCTCAAAATCATCTGCATGATGCCCAAAGCGATCGCTCTCTAGCTCTGCGTCGTACCCGAAGACTTGAGCAAACTGAAGTGGAGCGAAGCTGCGGATCAACTCAGGCACGACTGGAACCCGTCGCGCAACGTGAAAAGACAGAAATTCAAACCACCGCAGAATCACCATCGGGCTGTAGCCATCTGGGTGATGGCCATTAAACAGGTTGAAGCGCTGCGAGGGGCTTGAATCAAAGGACTCAAGCATCAGGGCAAACCTGCTGCCAGTCTGCTCGTCCTGCCAAGCACCGGTGAGATAAACCGGCACTTCAATCTGATCAACGAGCGAAGCAGCGCGACGAGCACCCATCGTGGGCCGGAAATTCTCAATGGCACGACCGAATTGTTCGAAATCAAAATTTTGGGTGCGGATCATCTGATTCTGTTTCGCTACCTTGTCCCCTGCATCGATGCGTTCTTGATCCCAGGTCATCCCACCCGCAGCACTCTCTTTATCTCTCGCAACGAGCCAGGCTCGGGTGAAACCTGCGTTGTAAATCCCTCCTGGCCATTGCTGGCGCCACAGATCGTCGATGACCGATAGTGGCGTAATCGCAGCCAGGCTTGGCGGTCGTGTTGCCGCAACATACAGCTGGCTAATCCCGGGATAGCTCAGACCAACCATACCCACATGGTTGTGGAGGACCCAGGGCTGACGAGCAACCGTTTCGATTGCGTCGTAGCCGTCAGCGGCTTGGGCCGGACTGAAGATGTCAAAGACTCCCCCAGAGCAACCGGTCCCGCGCATATTGACTCCAACTACGGCAAAGCCCATGAGATTCGCGATAAGCGTGCCGGGCTGAGGCGCATCAGGGTTCGAAGGCCCGTATCCCGAGTATTCGATAACTGTGGGATAGGGACCAGCGCCGTACAGGTTCTCATCTGGAAAGCTGACCAGTATGGAGAGGTCAACCCCGTCTCGGACGCGTAGATAACCAAACCCTGGAGAAAGAGTTTGCTCATAGACCGAAGGGTCAGCGATGTCGTCAACTGCGAGGACAAGAACCGGCACATCGGCAACCGTGTAGTCCCCAGGTGCTAGGACTTCGCCATCCGAGAGCGCCTCTGCGAGGTCCTGCTGACTGCGAAGAACTATTGGCTCCGCTGGCACGTAGGCCAAGTGGGCATTCCCCGCGTGATCTGCAATAAGTGTGACGAGCAACTGCCCCTGCGAATCGCGTACCTCGAGATGGGCTCCCACCTCGGCCCCTGTCACTGTGAGTGTCTCGACACCTCCGTGAACCTTCATGGAATTCCCCTCGCTGACCAATCTGATTGGGAACGCCTCGGCGTCCCTCCTGTGAAGTTCGCCAGAGTACGCCAGTCAACAACTCAGAGAGATTCGATGAGCCGTTCTACGCGCTCATCCTCAGAAAGGAAGGGGTCTTTACACAGGACTGTTCTTTGCGCCTGATCATTGAGCTTCAGGTGCACCCAATCAACGGTGTAGTCACGTTTACGTTCCTTGGCCTTGCGAATGAACTCGCCTCGGAGCTTGGCCCGCGTGGTCTGAGGCGGAGTTTCCATGGCCTCGGCAATTGCCCCATCGCTGACTATTCGTTCCACTCGTCCAGCAGCTTGCAGCTTGTAAAAGACCGAGCGAGTTCGATTGATATCGTGGTACTGCAAATCCAGCAGAGCGATTCGCGGGTCGTCGATTTTCAGAGAATGTCGGGCGGAGTAGGCCTCGATCAGATTGTGTTTCGTGACCCAGTCAATCTCGGCATCCAAAGAGAGCGGCTCGTCCTGCAGGCCAGTCATCACGTGCTCCCACATGCCTAGGGCTTGTTTTTCCTGAGGCGACATATCGTGATTATCTGCATAGCGAAGCGCTCGGGCCAGATACTCGGACTGGATCTCTACAGCCGTTGCTTCACGACCGTTGGCCAAGCGAACTTTGCGTGTGCAGGTGATGTCATGGCTGATCTCACGGATTGCTCTGATCGGATTCTCGAGAGTCATATCGCGCAGCACCACCGTCGGGTCCTCCAACATTCGCAGGATGATCGAGCAGGCACCTACTTTCAGAAAAGTCGCATACTCGCTCATGTTTGAGTCACCGACGATCACGTGAAGTCGCCGAAACCGATCGGAGTCGGCATGGGGTTCATCTCGCGTGTTAATGATCGGACGTGAACGAGTTGTCGCAGATGAGACACCCTCCCAGATGTGCTCCGCCCGCTGGGAGATGGAGAACTGCGCTCCACGAGCCGTCTGAAGGACTTTGCCCGCACCGGCATAAATCTGCCTGCTGACGAGAAATGGTATGAGTACTTCGGTGTAGTGGCCAAGGTCGTCATCTCGGCTCGTGAGATAGTTCTCGTGGCACCCATAGCTATTGCCAGCCGAATCAGTGTTATTGCGAAAGAGGTAGATATCTCCGCGAATTCCCTCTTCATTGAGACGTTCCTGAGCCGACTCGACGAGTTGCTCAAGGATCCACTCCCCCGCCTTGTCATGGGCTACAAGGTCATAGAGCGAGTCGCATTCGCCTGTGGCATATTCCGGGTGCGAGCCAACGTCGAGATACAGGCGTGCGCCATTTGCAAGGAAAACATTGGAGGACCGCCCCCAAGAAACAACCCTGCGAAACAAGTAACGGGCAACCTCATCTGGGCTCAGCCTGCGCTGCCCTCGCAGAGTGCAAGTGACTCCGTACTCATTCTCGAGTCCGTAGATGCGCCGTTCCATGCGGTCAACCTACAGGCCGTGATAAGCGATTAGGTGTCGATATTCGTATCGTTACTGCCAAGCACCGAGGTGACGTCCTCGTCTTCAACTCTTCGGAACGCTCGTCTGGGGCCTTCTCTGTCGAGAACAGCTACTTCAATCTCGCTGACCACCAGGGTGCGGTCAGGCCCAGCGAGTGCACCCACGGCTGCTTGGAGCGCCTCTCCGAAGGTTCCTCCCTCCACCCACTGCTCCTTCATTCTGGATCCGATCGCATCGGCTTCACCACCGAGTACGCACCAGCCGGTCTCGTCAACCAAGGTGCCGTCATAGAGGATGTGAAAGAGCTGATCGCCCGCCGAATCGTGGCCTATCTCTGCCACGAGAATCTCGACCTCCATCGGCTTCATCTCATGGGTAAAGACCTGACCGAGCATCTGGGCGTATTGGTTCGCCAAGCTGCGAGCATCCACGTCCTCACGACTAAACGAGAACCCTTTCAGGTCTGCGTGACGCACACCTGCAATTCGCAACTGATCAAACTCGTTGTACTTCCCTACTCCAGCAAAGGCGATGCGATCGTAAATCTCTGAAATCTTTCGCAACATCCGTGAGGGATTCTCAGCGCATAAGAGAATGCCTTGGTCATAGGTGCAGGCAACCATTGCGCGTCCGCGTGCGATTCCCTTGCGCGCATAGTCGGCCCGGTCTTGCATCATCTGTTCTGGCGCTACATAGAACGGTGCAGTCATCTTGATCCTCCACGCTCAGTAGCTACCTGACCCAGAATGCTCAGATATCGGGCTTCTAGGTCTTCGTCATCGAGTCGCTCAAAACCACTGGAAGTAATCGTGGCCACGACAGGGAAGATTCCCCTGAGCAGGTCGGGTCCCCCCGTAGCGGAGTCTTCATCCGATGCCTCGTAGAGCGCCCGCAAAACCAGGTCGATGGTCTCGTCAGCGCTCAAGGTGCCTCGCCAACCCATCTTGATAACGGTGCTCGCATGCATCTGTCCGGATCCGGTTGAAGCATGATCAAATTCCTCGTAGCGGCCACCTGTTACGTCGTATTGGAAGAGACGCCCTGCGGATCGAGCAGTGTCAAAACCAGCAAAGATCGGAACCACGGCTAGTCCTTGCATTGCCGCAGGAAGGTGATTTCGCACCATCTGCGAGAGCTGATTCGCCTTGCCTTCCAAACTTAGAGGAGCACCCTCAACTTTTTCGTAGTGCTCGAGTTGGAGTTGGAACAGGCGAACCATCTCGATTGCAGGCCCCGCAGCGCCAGCGATCGCGACGCCAGAATGACGATCCGCAGGAAAGACCTTCTCGATGGTTCGGTGACTGATGAAATTGCCCGAAGTTGCACGTCGATCGCCTGCCATGACGACCCCACCCGGGTAACGAACAGCAACACATGTTGTTCCGTGCGTAATTGTCAGCCTGGCATCAACCGGACTGTCTGGCACTACTGGCGAAAGCCCCATTCGCCGCACGAGTGCTGCAAAATCAGGCCCTGGATCCTCACTGTGGCGGAAGCTGGGAAGAGTCACGCAGGGAAGGCTACAAGCTAGAAGTCCAGAAGAATTACTGCCCGCCCTTTTGAATATAGGACTTCACAAACTCTTCTGCGTTGGTCTCAAGCACTTCATCAATCTCGTCCAGCAAATCATCAAGTTCAGCCTTGATTTTGGTTCCCGACTCGGTAACTGCTGGGCTGTGGTCAGCTTCGCTCTCACGCTGCTGTGGTTCTGGCTTTTTCTTGAGTTCACGTTCTGGCATGTTCAACCTCCGCTTTGCTGTAACCGTACCCTGCGCTGGGCCAATATCGGCGACGCACCACTCAGCAATCTCGACCTTGACTGGCTCTGCACTGGGTTTGACCCCTCTTATTTTAATCGTTGCAGCAATTCGGCTGCATCTACAGAGGAATCAATCAGGGCGCCTACGGCCTCTTGAGTACCTTTGCCAGGCTCAAGCATGGGGACACGCTGCAAGGCCGTCTCCCCGACATCGAAGACTAGTGAATCCCAGTTCGCCGCTACTACCTGTTCCGGGAAACGAGCCAGACAGCGCCCTCGGAAATAAGCTCGAGTCTCCGGAGGAGGCTCGGTAATTGCGAGGGCAACCTGCGCATCAGTAGTCAAGCGTTCAAGTCCCATACGGCGAGAGAGCGAAGTGCCTGCGCGAAGATCGTGATACTGCAGGTCCATGGCTGCTAAGCGCGGACTCGACCAGTCCAGACTATGTCGCTCCATAGATGCTTGGAACAACCTGTACTTGGCAACCCAATCAATCTGCGAGGCCAAGCTCAAGGGATCTTGATCGAGACCATTCAGCACTTCTTCCCAGCGCTGGAGAATCTGCTCGCCAACATCCTCGCCTACTGATGAAAGACCTCGGCTGCCCGCCCAATTTTGTGCATGCTCCAGTATTAGCCACTGCATTTCTAGTGCCGTCATGCTGCTTCCGTCAGCCAGGAGGAGCGGTTCACTAAGCGAGAGGTCCTGTGAAACCTGGTGCATGGCCGGAACTGGATGAGCAAGCTGAGGCAGGTCGTCAAGCACCTTGTCCTCGATCATGGCCAACAAGATTGCAGTGCTACCAAGCTTGAGAAACGTTGCAACCTCAGCCATGTTGGCATCGCCAGCGATGACAT
>WLLG01000259.1 GCA_009700815.1 Actinomycetota bacterium | reverse complement strand
TCAATTGCTTTGCCATCAACCAGCTGTTGCAATATCGAAACCGCGGACGCTTTAAGAACTACCGGTTTGGCGAGTACGCATTCATCATTTTGAGTTTGATCGCCAAGAGCCTTCTGGCCTGGCAAGTCTTTAGTGGAGCCCTGTTCTCGTAACTCAGTTGCTCTGAGCGGACTCGCTCAGAATCATCTCCGCTACTCGCCTGCCAGAGAACAACGCTCCTTGAATTGAGGGCGTGTCTCGGTGATCACCGCATACAAAAAGGCCATCGCCAAGCGAGATGCGTTGCTTGGGCGCAAACGGCGGGCTGCTCTCAGGTTGAGCGTGCTTGATCACGTTGGTATGAACATGAGTCCACTGCTTACTCTGCGCACCAAACCACAGGTTCATCTGAGTGCGGACTGCTTGTAACAGATCGCTTGGGTCGACAGCGGGGTTGCCCGTTACGCCGAGCGGAGGGCAGGCTGCCGCAATCAATGCACGGCCATCTGTTGCGTATTCGGGTGCAACATTGGTCATGACTGCCAGATTCAGCGCAGGGCCGCTGCGGCAACTATCTAGAGCAATCAGCGGGCGAGTAAACGGTGGTTCATCGGCTGCGAACCACACGCAGAACACCGGACGAGACGCCACGGGGGCTAGCCCCAACAGGGTTGCAGCGGCTGGCCCTTCGGTTGCGATGACCACATGGTTTGCGGCAAAGACCTGACCGTCCTGAGTGGTGACCTGCCCTGGCCTCACTTCAGTCACCGGAGTCTGCAGACGCAGCACGCCTGCAGGCAGCGCATCAGCTATCTGCTGCGGAATAGCTCCCATCCCAGCGGCCGGCACAGCAGAGGATCCAACGGCCAAACAATGCAACACCACATCAAACATGCGCCGACTTGCGGTCAGGTCGGCATCGAGTTGGATGCCGCCGACGAGCGGTCGAAAAAAGCGATCGATGATCTTTGGGCTCAACCCTTCTTCCTGCAGAGCCTGCATCGTGGTGATGTCCTGACCCCGCAGGAGCGCACGCGGGTCGGCTCCCTTCAGTCGGAGCAGCAGTCGCCCGAGCCGAATTTTGTCGGCCAGTGTTCCCACCGGAGCCAGAGCCGAGTCCAGCAACGCAGACGGTTGGCGCAGCGGATCACCCACCCGACGCAGGCGCTCACCAAACCAGAGCAGCGCGCCGGGGTCAAACTCGCGAAGATCGAGGGCATCAAGATCAAGTTGCCGTTCAAGTTCGGGATAAGCGGTGAGCAGAACCTGAAAGCCCCGATCCACATGGAACCCATCGATCTGATCAGTACGCACCCGACCACCCACGCCGTCTGAGGCTTCAAGCAGCAGAACCGAACGCCCAGCCTGAGTCAGCGTCCTTGCGGCCGTTAAACCGGCTAAGCCGGCACCTACCACCACAACGTCGCATTGGTCCTGGGGCATGGGTTGAACTTAGAACTCGCCGGGGCGAGTCGCCAACCTATCGAGGCCGCTGATCACGCAGTTGCTGATTGGGGTGCAGCAGCTCAGTCAGTGGCGAGCGCCTCGATCTCAACCCAAGAGGCGTTCGATAACCACTGCAACCCCGTCTTCATCGTTGGATGCAGTGACTTCATCCGCAGCAGCTTTCAACAGCGGATCGGCATTCGCCACCGCAACACCATGACCCGCCCAGCGAATCATCTCGAGGTCGTTTGGCATATCCCCGAAAGCAACCACCTGACTAGCGGCAATCCCTGACCCCGACAGCAACTGCTCGATGGCAGCCGCTTTATGAACAGACGGATGTGAGAGCTCAAGAAAGGACTCATCAATCGAGTGCGTCACCAGTGCTCGATCCCCGACCACGGACTGCAGGGCATCTGCACTTCCCGGTGCTGCGGGGCTCGGCAGCCGCACAATCAGCTTGAGCACGTCTCGATCTAGAAATGACCTGATGGGCCCAACTCGTAGGCCTTCTAACTTCCAACTTCCAACAAGGCCCTGGTTCTTCTGCTTGAAGGACTCGTCAAGAGAGAAATCAAACCCCTGTTCACATCCCAGCAGCGCATCAGGGAATGCCTCTTGGATCTCGTCGACTAGGGAAAGAACAACTTCGGCTTTGAGTTCGACACACGAAACAAGCCGATGCTCTGCAGGGTCATAGACCGCTGCACCGTTGGCGCAGATCACCAAGCCACGATCACCAAGTTGTTCAACAATTGGCGCAATCCATCTTGGCGGGCGCCCCGTTGCAATAACGAAGCGCAACCCAGAATCCTCTGCACCAATCACTGCCGCACGGGTTCGAGCAGATACCGTGCCATCGGATCGAAGCAGAGTTCCATCAAGATCTGTGGCGATGGCCTGAAAACTGTTCACGACATCAAACTAGATGTTGCAGCCGGATTCGTTCTAGACACTAGGCGTGAGCAGCTTGCTATGGTCTAGGACTGAACTGATAGGCACCTTCTGACCATGACCCAGAATCCACTATTTGACGAGATGCAGGTTCACCCCAAGCGCTCGTTGGGTCATGCCAGCGCTGCTATCGAGGCAGTCGCCGCCGCCGCTCCCGAGGGTGCCATCCTGCTGGCTCTGATTCAGCATGCGAGCTATTTCCCTGCGCTTTCAGAACGATACGAACTGCTCGCTGCCGCGGGTGCAACCGTGATTGTTGTATGCGTCGGGGAACACGCACCGTGTAAGGGCGTGCACGAGGTTCGCCTTAATCCAACCGATCCGTTGGCTTCTAGCTGGGCAGTCACCTTGCTCACCCCAAACTTTGGGTCGTACCTGACGGCCGAAGACTTGGTCACCTTTGATCCCCTGCAGCCTGACATTGAAACGGGTCGCGAATTCGCCTCAGCTTGGGGATTCGACCGGTCGAAGGCAGCTGACGTGACGGAGTTCTATGTCGACCGTCTCGAAGCACAAATCGACCCCGATGTTCTGCAGCAGATACGCCTGCGGATTAAGCAGTCTCGAACCCAAGAATTCTCGCCCGCCGAACAGGCGTTAGCCGTCGCAACCTCAGTGATTCTTGAGCGAGTGATCAGGGTAGAGCAGACTCTCGCGGGCACGCGCTCGGCGCTAGATGTTGAGTCCCAAGCAGCGTCCCGAGATCCGCTAACGCAGTTGTTGAACAGGCGAGGATTTGATCGCTGGGCAAGGATCCCTGAGCCGGCAAGTGTGACACTGCCACGTGTTGGAATCATCCTCATCGATCTTGATGACTTCAAAGCAGTCAATGACCGGCTGGGTCACTTGGTAGGTGATCGCCTCCTCCAACAAATCGCTCAGGCGCTTCGCGATGGAACTAGGCCAAGAGACATCGTTTGCCGTTGGGGTGGGGACGAGTTTCTAGTGGCCTGTCCTGGCGCGGAACTCGAAGAGCTTTCCGAGATTGGCGATCGTTTGATTAGGGCCATTTCGGAAGTCAGCGCCGAAGGGATGTCGGTCAACGCCTCGGCGGGCCTCCACGTGGGCTTCCTCTCTGCAGAGGGGCTGATTGAGGCTGACAAAGCTCTGTATTTTGCCAAATCTCTTGGCGGCAACACAGCGATTCCGGCTTCTGAGTTAAAGAAATAGAGCCCTTCGGCCATCCGGCCCGACAGGTCCAAGGCGTTCGTATTCAAGCCGCCCGAGTTCCAGTGCCTTTGTTCTGGCTAGCGCAGGCCAAAAGTCTTGGATAGGGAATGGGAACTCCAGATCGCACCAGCGTTTTCCAACAATCAGTTGAATCCCGTAGTACTCCATGAACTTGCCAGTACCTTTGCCCTGCACTTTGGGCGATGACAATCCCGCAGTTTCAACCCACTCCTCCTCAGTCTGCTCACCCTCTGTGTTCCAGTAAGGCTGATGCCACGTAGTTTCCTCGGCCCCATCCCCGGTGCGTGGGTCCCACCAAGCCTGAAACACATAACCAGTTAACGGGTTCAGATGCAGTACCAGTTGCTTGTTGAGCGCAGCAATAGTTTTGACTTCGATCAGGCGTAGAAAATCTGCAAGGTTGCGCACCACTCCATCGGATGTGACCTCGCTCAACTGGCCTTGCCAGTTGCAGGCCCGACAGCCGTAACGACCTGTCCCAAGACAACAGCCACCAATGTAAATTTCGGTTTCATTCTCTACGAACTCATGCGATGGATACCCCCACAGGAT
>WLLG01000258.1 GCA_009700815.1 Actinomycetota bacterium | reverse complement strand
TCCACCCCAGTCAGTTCGACATCGAATCGATCAACTCCAGTGCCAACTGCAAAGTAGCTTGACCCCGGATTCAGGCTAGGCACAGCTTGATCGACTCCTTCAGCCTTTGTACATCCAGCCGCTGCTACCAAGGCCGACGGGTCAGCACCCAGACTCATGACTGCCCCCGGAGCAAGGTCAATCAACTCCTGCGCAGCTGGATCAACTGCTTCGCCGGAAGAACTGCTAGCTCCGCTACACAAAACCGCACTGCCCTGCCACTCGGTGTTTTTCGCTGAAGTTGTAGTAGTCGAATCCTTGCTGCTCGACTCATCCCCGCAGGCTGCAAGTAGCAAGCTCAGCAGCAGTGCAGCCAACAACCCCGCAACTACGGCTCGTTTCGAGATACCTGAAGTTCTTGATGATGTCGACATTTTGTTAGGTCTCCTCGTTCTTGTTAGCAGTGTCGGCCGACGGCTTGAAGGAAAAGTGGATGAGAATACTTTGACACGAAGTAAAGCTTTGGCCTGCTCGAACCGAAGATAACTCTCGGCGGACTACCAGCACTCTCGTTGCTCGGTCCAGCCACGGATTCACCCTCATATCTAGGAGAAGAGCATATGCGCAGGTCGAAGTTCAGAGCATCGATGTCGGTCATCGCCACCATCACAGTGCTTGGAAGTGTTGTTGCCCTCACCGGCGTGTCGGCAGCAGCACCGATGACTGCCTCGTATACCCGCGAGAACTCCTGGGTGACAGGCCATCAGGCCAGTCTGACTGTTCGGAACCCAACTGCAGTGACTCAGCGCAATTGGGTCCTGACCTTTGACCTTGCCCCCAAGATCTCGTCACTTTGGGGTGGAAAGCTAACATCACAGGTTGCGAAGAAAGTCACTGTCAAGGCACCAAGTTGGGCACGGGATCTGCCGGCTGGCGGATCGATCAACATTGGCTACGTTGCCGCAGGGCCCGGGGTGGCACCGACCAACTGCAAGCTGAATGGCATCACCTGCGGGCTGCCTGCCGCAACGGCCACACCGACAACCGTGCCACCGACCACAGTGCCGCCGACCACAGTGGCGCCCACCACAACGACGACGACTGTCCGACCAACGACCACTACTGTCCCGCCGACAACAGTCGCACCAACCACAACCACCATCGCACCGACCACCACTACAACAGTCGCACCGACCACAACCACCATCGCACCAACCACCACTACAACAGTCCCAGCGACCACCACCACCATCGCACCAACCACCACCGGCCCACCAACCACAGTCCCACCGAGTTCGTCTGCAGCAACGCTGACAATGGCGGTCACCTCGGATTGGGTCACCGGCTATAACGCCGACTTCACCATTACCAATCCTGGACCAAACACGTGGACCTCATGGTCGCTCACCTTCGCTTCCTCGCTCGCAGTGAGTTCCATCTGGAACGGCATCTACCAGCAATCAGGTGCCTCGCATCAGGTCAGCAACGAGACTTGGAATGCAACAGTCGCTCCCGGTGCGTCCGTCAGCTTCGGCATAACTGCTGTCGGCGACTCACGCCAAGGCACCCCCTCCTCGTGTCTCGTCAACAACAAAGCCTGCATCGTCGGCTCGACCGTTGCTTCTCCCGGCACTCCAACTACCACCATTCCAAGTAGCCCCACCACCACTGTGCCAACAACACCAACCACACTTCCGACTCTGCCCACGGGTGCTACCAATGTCCCCTATTCCCCATATGTAGATGCCACGAACTGGCCAACTCCTGACCTTGTTCAGACTGCCGCAGCACGATCCACCCGCGAACTCACACTTGCGTTCATCGTCTCGGGATCCACTCCCTGTCGAGCATCTTGGGGCGGGTACTACGACCGTGATGCCAAATTCATGACGCCACAGATCGCAGCGCTTCGGGCCGCAGGAGGTGACGTGATCATGTCATTCGGTGGTGCAGCTAATCAGGAACTGGCACTGACTTGCACCACAGTGCAAGCACTAGCTGATGAGTACCAGGCCGTCATTGACGCTTACCAACTCACCTCCATTGATTTCGACATCGAAGGGGCAGCCACAAACGACACAGCCTCGGTGCAGCGACGCTCCGCAGCTATTGCCATCCTGCAGCAGCGGGCGCGAGCAGCAAACCGCAAGCTTGATGTCACCCTCACCCTGCCGGTCATGCCCTACGGCCTGACTCCAGATGGTCTCGCCGTAGTTCGTTCCGCAGTCAATGCCGGGGTAGTGCTCTCTTCAATTGACATCATGACCATGGATTACGGCTTGGGTTCAGCTCAGGGCAAGATGGGAATTTGGGCCATCGAAGCCGCCACCTCAACTCATAATCAAATCGCCCCCCTGTACCCCACGCTCAGTTCGGCTCAGCGCTATGCGCTGGTCGGAGTGATCCCCATGATTGGTCAGAATGACATCCTCGGCGAAGTGTTTACTCTGAGCGATGCCACCTACGTTCGGAGCCAAGCAACGACTCTTGGTCTAGCCAGAATTGCCATCTGGTCTGCGAGTCGTGACCAGCCATGTCCTGAAGGTCCAAACACCCGAGCGCAAAACAACTGCTCCAGTGTGGCTGCTCCGGCGGGAGCCTTCTCCAAGGCTCTAGCCGGCGCCTAACCGAACAGGCGAATCACGCTCACGCACCTAGGGTGTCAGGGTGAGCGAATCCTGGGACGCAGTAGTCGTAGGCGCAGGACCAAACGGTCTTGTAGCTGCGCTCACGCTGGCTCGTGCCGGCTGGCGGGTCGCGCTCTATGAGGCAAACGAGCATCCGGGCGGCGGAGCACGGACCGAGGAACTGACCCTTGCGGGGTTTGCTCACGATGTGTGTTCCGCCATCCACCCACTTGGGTTGGCGTCCCCGGCGCTTCGAAACTTGGGCTTGGAATCTGTTGGCGTGACGTGGATTCAACCCGATGCGCCTCTAGCTCACACGCTGAGACCAGAACAGGCCGTGATGCTGGAGCGCTCGGTCAGCGCAACTGCAGCGGGACTTGGTGTTGATGGCAAAGCTTGGACTCGACTCTTTGGTCCTGGTGTTGAGGCTGGGTTCTCGCTGACTGATTCAGTTCTTGCTCCTCTCACCATTCCTCCCGCCCATCCAATCGCGCTAGCTCGCTTTGCTCGACATGCTGTGCGCTCAGCGGAGTCGCTGAGCCGCTCACAATTCCGCGGCGAGCTCGGCCCTGCACTGCTCGCCGGTCTCTCAGCGCATTCAGTACTGCCTCTTTCTGCTGCGGCTACTGCAGGGGTGGGAATGCTGCTTGGAAACTTGGGGCATAGTGTCGGTTGGCCGTTAGCTCAGGGCGGTTCTCAGACAATTACTGATGCGCTCGCCAAGTTGTTCATCCAAGCTGGTGGTGAGCTTCGCTGCGCAGAACGCGTGAGCTCACTGCGACAACTCCCGCCCGCTCGAGCAGTGCTGTGCGATGTCACCCCTATCCAGCTTGTGGCACTGGCGGGTGAGCAGATGCCGGCGCGTTACCGACGAGCCCTGCAAAAGTTTCGCTACGGCCCAGGAGTGTTCAAACTGGACTGGGCCCTCGATGGCCCAGTCCCTTGGAAAGATCCGCAGGTTGCTCGAGCAGCAACTGTGCATATTGGCGGCACCCTCGATGAGGTACGAG
Source organism: Actinomycetota bacterium (assembly GCA_009700815.1). Lineage (GTDB taxonomy): Bacteria > Actinomycetota > Acidimicrobiia > Acidimicrobiales > Microtrichaceae > IMCC26207. The sequence continues at coordinate 522 of WLLG01000258.1, read as the reverse complement.
AGTCTGAACTCGCAGCAACTCAAGGACGAATTTCCGAGCGGCCTTTCCTTTTAGCAGCCCAGCCTTCACTTTTTGATCCCAGCCGAGCGCCAAAGGGCAAGCACACGTTCTGGGCCTACTGCCATGTGCCTCATGGCTCAGATGTGGATATGACGAGTCGGATCGAAGCCCAGATTGATCGGTTCGCCCCAGGGTTTCGAGACCTGATCTTGGCCAGACACGCCATGGGGCCTGCAGCGATGCAAGCACATAACGCTAACTACATCGGTGGTGATATCACCGGTGGGGTTTCAGACCTGCGGCAGTTTGTTGCTCGCCCGGTTGCATCAGTTCACCCGTGGGCAACCCCGATGAAGGGGGTCTACCTCTGCTCCTCTTCAACTCCGCCCGGTGGTGGAGTGCACGGAATGTGCGGTAGCGCCGCTGCAGAACTTGTCCTGCACCATGCCGCAACCGCCCAACTCGCTGGCTAGATGCACTGTGCATGCGCAGAGGTAACGTAGGCGCGTGACTGAATCGAAC
>WLLG01000257.1 GCA_009700815.1 Actinomycetota bacterium | reverse complement strand
AGTAAAGCTGTAGCCGTTGTGAGCAATGCGGTAATACCAGTTGCCATCCCACCTGACCCACTGCCCGAACCAACCGATCCCGGGCTCGAACTCTTGTCGCCCAATTGCTACTTGGTGGTCGATAGCCAGCCTGCCGAGCAGGAGAAGCGTGACAGAAACCGCAATGAATCCCAAGGCTGCAACTGCCAAGACAGGAATTTGCCTGGGGCCCGCAGGGGCTTCGGGGTCAGCTGAGTCTGAGGTAATCGACACGAGAAGTGAATGTACTCCCTTACAGAACTTGCGGGGGGAAACAGTCCGTCTTGTGGCGCCGAGATTTGTGAGCCTTTAAGCGAGTTCTTTGGCTACTCTTTCGCCACCAACACATACCTAGCTGCCGAGGTTGAACCCCCAATATGAAACTCGAAGACGTAGACCTGCTGGACTTGGACCGCTTTGCGCGTGAAGAGCACCACGAGATGTTCACTGTGCTTCGAGCCGAGGACCCCGTTCACTGGACTCCCGAACCCGACGGACCTGGATTTTGGTCGATCACCAAACATGCCGACGTGCAGCTCGTCAATCGCGACACCGATGGCTTCAGCGCCGAAGCCGGCGGGATCACGCTGCTGGAATCCTCCACTCTGGACGAGGGGATGGACATGCGGGGCAAGATCATGGTGATGACTGACCCGCCACGCCATACTCGCTACAGATTGCTGGTGAACAAAGGGTTCACTCCCAGAATGATCGGGCTGATCGAAGCTCACCTGGAGTACCGCGCTGAGCTGCTCGTGGACTCGGTGATTGAGCGTGGCGAATGCGAGTTTGTCACTGAGCTCGCCGCCGAACTGCCCTTGCAGGCAATCGCAGACATCATGGGTGTGCCTCAGGAAGAGCGGCACCTGATCTTTGATTGGTCGAACCGTTTAGTGGGATCTGATGACCCCGAATACAACCAAGATCCCGAGGACAAAGCTGACGCGCTTGTAGCGGCGACGGAGTTGTATATGTTCGCGAGCGCACTCGGTGAAGCCCGCCGGACTGACCCTCGTGACGACGTTGTGACCAAGCTCATCAATGCCGAAATTAACGGCGACAAGTTGACTTCAGAGGAGTTTGAGCTCTTCATCTTGTTGCTGGCAGTAGCTGGCAACGAGACCACTCGTAACGCAACAGCACACGGGATGTATGCGTTCATGACCTACCCCGAGCAGTTTGCAAAGCTCCGGGAGCATCCAGAGCTCATGGCCTCTGCAGTAGAAGAGGTGCTGCGCTGGTCCTCGCCGGTGCTGTACTTCCGCAGGCAGGCCACACGCGACTTTGAACTCCGCGGAAAGCAGATTCGAGCTGGGGACAAGATCGCCATGTGGCACGTATCGGGTAACCGCGACGAAGAGGCCTTCGAGGATCCTTTCACGTTCGACATCACAAGAAGCCCGAATGATCACGTGGCCTTTGGTGGCGGTGGTGCTCATTACTGTCTCGGTGCGAACCTGGCCAAGCTCGAGCTTCGGCTGTTGTTTAACCAGCTCGTGAACCGCACCCCAGATATGCGAGTTGCCGGCCCAGTTGAGCGACTGCGGTCAAACTTCATCGGCGGCATCAAGCACATTCCGGTGGAGTTCACCCCGGGGGAACGAATCCATGCGCCCGAGCCAAGCCTGAGTAGCTAAGAACTTTTCTGGCTGGGGGCCGTGACCTACCCGTGACCTACCCGTGACCTACCCGTGACTCAGGTATTTGCTGTTGCGAGGATGCCGCATTGGCGCCGGTAAGCGACGGTATCCGTAGCTTACCGGCGCCAATAGTCAGGTTGGGGGGTTGGTGCGGACGGGGGGACTTGAACCCCCACGCCCTTTAGGGCACTGGGACCTAAACCCAGCGCGTCTGCCAATTCCGCCACGTCCGCACGAGACCCACACACTAGTTGCCCCTGCGAGAGGGATGAACCCACTAGGCGGCACAACGATGGTCTCTGGGCGCGTTATCCTCAAGGCCTATGCCAATGTCAGATACTTCAGCCGTTCCCCCTTTCCTCCTCGACCCGGCGACGGCTCAGGGCGGTTCCGGGATGGAGCCCTCCGCAGATATTTACGCCCGCCTCCTCAAGAACCGAATTGTTTTCCTCGGGTCAGAGGTGAACGATCAAGTTGCCAACTTCTTGACTGCTCAGTTGCTGTACCTCGAGGCTGAGGACGACAAGAAGGACATCTGGCTCTACATCAACTCACCTGGTGGATCAGTGACCGCTGGCATGGCTATCTACGACACCATGCAGTTTGTGTCGCCAGACGTTGGCACCATCTGCATGGGCCTCGGGGCTTCGATGGGGCAGTTCCTGCTGTGCGCTGGAGCCCCCGGAAAGCGGTACGCGCTACCGCACGCTCGCATCATGATGCACCAGCCTTCGGCCGGAATGCAGGGCCAAGCAACAGACATTGCCATTCAGGCAGAACAACTCAAGTACATCAAGCACCTCTTGGCAGACCTGATTGCTGAGCACACCGGCCAAACCACCGAGCAAGTAAATCTTGACTCGGACCGGGACCGTTGGTTTACAGCAGAGCAAGCCAAAGAGTACGGAATCATCGACAGTGTGATTCAGCGTCGCCTGCAGATTTCGGCGCCCGAAGCATCTGAGTAACTACTGCTCTAGAGGTTCAAGTCTGCGTGAATTGGGCGAGTATCGCCCGATCACTTCACAAAGACTTGAACCACAAAGTACTGCCCGTCTGCAACAGCAACGCCTGTTCCAAACCTGGTGAACCCGCTGTTTAAGATTGCAGTTCGATGTTCCGCGCTGTTCATGAACAAGCGGTGCATCTCTGCCACAGATCCAGCCCTGCCAACGTTTTCGGCAATTTTCGTCCAGTTGCTTCCGCTGTCTTGGCTCAAGTCGGAATGGGATGCTCTCCCGGCCGCCGCCATCTTGACTGCCCAAGCTTCTGCCTTCGCCGTCAGCGTTGGATCTTGGGCTAGCAGTCCAAGTCCTGAACTGCCCCGCTCGCTATTGATGAGAGCGGCCGACTCGACTGCCTCGGAGTTGCTGAGGCAACTCGTAACTACGAAGGTGGCACCTCCCAGCAGCAGAATAATTGCTGCGAGTCGCGCTACTCCAGGTCGATGCCGCACTGCTCTGACGCCCACACCCTTATTCTACGGCTTCGGTTCTCAATCTGGCCGAGGCGGGCGTTCAGCTCTTCGCGCCTTCGTTCAAACTGCCCCGGATCAGACTGCCCCTCATCGCGTTCAGTCGAGATGAGGTTGATGATCTCGACCATGGAGTCCGCCACGGCTACAAAATCGGCGCGAATCTCGGGTGGGGCTTCGCCTGCGAGCTCGCTGAGTGCAGCCGCCTCGTCGTTAGCTTTGCTCAAGTCGCTAGATCGCAGAGCTGACGCGATTCCACTCAGGTCAGCGGATTTGGACAGCTGGCTGCAAAAGGCCGGTTGACCATCACCACACGCCACAAGCAAGGTGCTCAGCATGACGCTGAGCACGAGCAGAACCAGTGAGGCTGCTGATTTACTTTGCATTGGATCTTAAGATCTTGCCGCTTCTGCCAATGCCCGGATCTCGCTGACAGCGTGGGACAGGCCCTGCGGGTCCCGGTAGAGCGCACTGCCCGCAACGAGCACGTCTGCTCCCGCTGCTGCTGCGCCGCTCACCGTGGCCGGACCAATGCCGCCATCTACTTCAAGGTCGATGTCTCGGCCCGTGTGTTGAATCATCTCGGCAACCTCGGAGATTTTGGACTCCATCGTCGAGATGTACTCCTGGCCTCCGAAACCGGGGTTCACTGTCATGACAAGAATCAGATCAACAAGGTCCATGACGTGTCGGACTGCCGAGGCAGGAGTAGCAGGGTTGAGCGCCACTGCTGGACCGGCGCCGAGTTCGCGAATGTTTGAAAGCGTTCGATGCAGGTGCGTGCAAGCCTCTGCATGGACGATGACAATTTCACAGCCGGCCTCTACATATTTGTGGACGAGTTCGTCGGGGTTGACCACCATGAGGTGAGCCTCAAAGGGGACATCCACGAGTGGCCGACAAGCGCGAATCACATCGGGTCCGAAGGTCAGGTTTGGGACGAACACGCCGTCCATCACATCCCACTGAATTCGGTCAACCCCGGCCTTTTCCAAGCTGATGCATTCCTCT
>WLLG01000256.1 GCA_009700815.1 Actinomycetota bacterium | reverse complement strand
GCTGGACCGGCGCCGAGTTCGCGAATGTTTGAAAGCGTTCGATGCAGGTGCGTGCAAGCCTCTGCATGGACGATGACAATTTCACAGCCCGCCTCTACGTATTTATGGACGAGTTCGTCGGGATTGACCACCATGAGGTGAGCCTCGAAAGGGACATCCACGAGTGGCCGACAAGCGCGGATCACATCGGGGCCGAAGGTCAGGTTTGGCACAAACACGCCGTCCATCACATCCCACTGAATTCGGTCAACCCCGGCCTTTTCCAAGCTGATGCATTCCTCTCCAAGCCGAGAGAAATCTGCCGGAAGAACCGACGGTGCAATTTGGACGGGGCGCGTGCTCAATTCGGTCACCTTCTCGATCAGGGTCGGCGTCAACTCGCCGCCGCCTCATGACCCTAATCGCGCAACCCATCACTGTGGCAACAGAACTACTAGCAGTCGACACTTCTTCCCTGCGTGTCTGGGCGACCTACGGTTAGTGGATGCAGGATGTGTCCCCCCACCAATCGGAGCAGGCTTCACTGCAGCCTGAACGACAGCTTGAACTGCAGATTGAACGGATTGTTGCTGGTGGGCTTGGGCTAGGCCACGAAGAGTCGGGTCGAATTGTTCTCGTCGAAGGCGCGCTGCCAGGTGATCGTGTCCTTGTGGAGATCACCGAATCTTCGAAGCGCATGGCCCGGGGGCAGGTCCGAGCAGTTCTTGAGTCCGCAGCGGGCCGTCGAGAAGCTCCCTGTAAAGAAGTTGCTGCAGGGTGTGGAGGGTGTGACCTTCAACATGCCGAGGAAGCGTTGCAGCTTCGCCTGAAGGCCGAGATTGTTACTGATGCGCTTCGCCGAATCTCTGGTCTTGAGGGGGTGCCGATTTCTTTTGCAGGCGAACTCCCGGCCACGCAGTACCGAACCACCTTGCGCTGCGGGGTGGAGGGGCCTACGGCTACGAGCGCGGCGAGCACTGGATCAGAACAACGCGGCAGAGTTGGATTTCGAAAGCGCCACAGCCATCAGATTCATCAGATTTCTTCCTGCATGGTGGCGCACCCCTTGATTGACGAACTCATTCAGCAGTGCCGCTTTGTGGGAACTCGCGAGGTCACCTTTCGTGTGGGTGCTCGAACTGCGCAGCGCATGGCAATTGTGGACGCTCAAGCAGCAACAGGCGAGCGATTTGGCCTTCCCGAGGACGTGCACGTAGTAACCCAGCAAGCACTCGCTCAAGGCGAGCAGGCTTGGATCTATGAGCAGGTAGCCGGCAAGCAGTTTCGGATTTCGGCTCGTTCGTTTTTTCAGGCTCGACCTGATGGTGCCGAGGCGTTGATTCAGGCGGTGGCCCGAGCAGTGACGCCCTTTGACGCTGCTAGCGACCGACTAGTGGACTTGTACGGGGGAGTCGGCCTGTTTACTGCGGGGTTGAATGCTCAGCGGTCAGTGCTAGTTGAGCGTTCTGAGTCATCACTAGCGGATGCTCGAGTCAACCTTCTCGACCTTGGTACAAAGATTGTTGCTAGCTCGGTCGAGACCTGGCGGCCGAGCGCTGCAGATGTTGTCGTTGCGGATCCGGCAAGGGCGGGGCTGAATACTGCGGGTGTCGCAGCAGTGGTTGCCACTGGGGCAGAACGCGTGGCGCTAGTCAGTTGCGATCCGGCGGCTCTTGGTCGAGATCTGGGCCTGCTCGTTGCTGCTGGCTTTGAGGTGCTCGGCATCGAGATTGTCGATATGTTCCCGCAGACGCATCACATCGAAACGGTGAGTACCCTGAGAAGAGTGAGAACTAGCGCGGTCGGCCGTTGAGGACTTTCGGTGCCCGCGCGGCGCTGGTTGGCTGTGGCCTGTTTGCAGCGTTGAGCGCCTGCGGCGGTTCCACGGCGGCGGTGCAGATTGACGACCATGCGAGTTCCTGTGAGCTGCACAAGCCAGTCAAGCTTGTGCCACAAGTCGTAGCCAAGATTCCGCATCAGGCTGATGCCTATACCCAGGGCTTACTCCTCCACGAAGGCACGCTCTATGAGAGCATTGGTTTGTATAAAGAGTCTGCGCTGCGGGCTATTAATCCGGCCACTGGTGAGGTGCTTGCTGAGGCGGCCCTACCGGCCGGGGCGTTTGGCGAGGGTCTGGCCGAGGGCCTTGATGGAGAACTCGTTCAGCTCACATGGAAAGAAGAAACGGCCTATCGCTGGTCTGCGCAGAGTCTGGGGAATCTGAGCGAGGCAACCCCGAGCGGTACTTTCGAGTATCGGGGCGAAGGGTGGGGTCTGACACGACTAGGCACTGCTGACTTTGTTATGACGGACGGTTCCGCCGATGTGATTCTGAGAGGTACGAAGGATTTCTCTGTAACTGGCCGGCATCACGTCTACCGCTTGGACGGCCCAACCGTTGGCTTGAATGAGTTGGAGTGGGACGGCGAGTCCGTCTGGGCAAACCGGTATCAGACCGATGAGATCCTCCAGATTGATCCAGAATGTTGGACGGTGATTGGAGTGGTCGACATGTCTGGCCTGCATGACGAGGCTGTGCAAGATGCGAGTGCTGGGGGAAGCAAAATTGATGTGGTAAACGGGATCGCCCAGATTCCCGGCACGGACAGATTTCTTGTCACTGGAAAATTGTGGCCCAGTCTCTATGAGGTCAGATTTGTCGATGAGTCGTCTGGAATTCCCGGATAGCTAGGACATGTCCGTCGGCTCCGCTTCGCAATCCTCGGGTTTCGGCCCTCCGTGCTGAGCGAGCCAATCCAGAGTCTCACAAGTGGCCGGCCCGAGCACCGTGTCGTGGCCCAGCTCGGGGTACACCTGCAGCGTCACATCAACCCCGAGAGCATCAAGATGCTCCGCAAGCAGTTCGGTTATGCCAGCGGGAATGTCTTGGTCATCCTCGCCTTGGACTAACAGGAGTGGGCCGACGGTTGGTTCTTGGTCTGGATTCCCCACTGTTGCAAGAAGCTCCGAGATTTCTGCCATCTCGGAGGGTGAAATCTTGAACACCTGATCAACGTTCGTCGTAGCGAATTCCTCAAAGGCCTCGAGCAAACAACCCGACTGCGTAATCAGATCTAGGTGCGGTTCTGTTGCGGGGCCGCTAAAGCGTTCCAACGTGATTGATGGGTCAACGGTTGAGAGGCCGACGAGCAGGTAGAGCCCGTAGACCACGTCTGCCGGGAGTCCCCCAGAAATAATGGCTGGCAACGCACTTCCCAAAGAGCTTGTTGGGGCAATCGCTACGGTTGCAGCAAGCTGAAGTTCGGGGTGACGACTAGCGGAGCGGGTTGCAAACAGTGCTGCTTGGCCTCCCTCGGAATGCCCGATCGCAAACCAAGCCGTTGACAACGTGCTGTTCGCAGCGCGGGCCGCAGGAACGATATCGGCCATGGCATTGCCCAAGTCCACACCCACGCTGTAGGTGTGGGGCCCCGGAGTTGCTAGTCCGATGTAATCCGATGCCGCAACTGCGTAGCCGGCGCTCAGAAGCGAACGAACCTGTTGCGCGTATTCGTTGTAGAACAAGTTGTCTGTGGTCGAAGGCGCACAGACATCAGCGACACCGGTGGTTCCGTGACCCCAGGACACAATCGGCCACCCGCCCTTGGGAGCAGCCCCAGGTGGGATGAGCAGAGTGCCGCTGACGGCAACTGGCTGGTTAGTGCGGTTATCCGACAAGTAGAGCAACTCAATTCTGGTTGCTCCCTCGAAGGTCTCGCTTATCCGGCTGGGGGTAGCGGCAAGGAGCGTTCCAGGTGCGCCAGCCGGCAGCGGAGCGGGCACCCGGTACGCATCTCCGTCGCGCTCAAGAATGGGTACTTGTGTTGGCGCAGGCGCTTGCAGTTCGCTGGAGGGGGATTGCGAACTCTCAGGGGACTGCGTTGGCTTGCTCTGCTCAGCCGTGGAGCATGCGCCGGTGAGTACTAGCAGTGTCGCTAAGCAAAGAGCAGCCCTGTGGCTCCGAGTTTTTTGGGTGGTCAGGACGGGCGACATTCAGCTAACCCTAGAAGTTCGCTTCGTGATCATTCGCGTCTGGAGCGGAAAATCGACAGTATGTGTCGATTTTCCGCTCCAGACGCGTGGGCTAAGCGTGGGATGAGGAAAACTGCGGCGGGGCCCCGATTGCTCGGAACCCCGTGTTTGCAGTGTTTTTGTTGTGCGCCCCCTGGGACTTGAACCCAG
>WLLG01000255.1 GCA_009700815.1 Actinomycetota bacterium | reverse complement strand
TTGGTGGAGCGCGCCGGTGTAGTCACGCGCTCCGGTGTGGTCGAGACCGCTGCTTTGGTCAAGCGTGCTGGTGTAGTCGAGCGCGCTGCCCGGAATGAGAGCGCTCGTCTGGCCGAGCGAGCGCAGAGATTTAGCTCATTGCCGGGGCATCCATTGGAATGCCTTCGTCTAGGTCTCGAGCCACTTGCCTTGCCGCTGCTGCTAGGTCCTCCGGGAGCTGGTCAATCCGGTCAAGCTCGGCTGAAAACTTGAGCCGCGGTAGATCCTGCGATGCAACAACTCTGGGCATCCAAGCCGAATGCAAGACGAATGGAACTGCTACCGCAGATCCGGCCGCCGTCGTCCCGGAGAGTGTTGCAAGTGGCCCTGATCCAACCGAAGCTGCATCGAATACTTCGACCCGAAACCCCTTATCGTTCACGACGGGAACGACCACATAGCCATCATGTCCGCCGGGATCTGATCCGGCGTATCGGCTACTTCCCGGCACCGAGCCTGGGTCACGAGGGACAAATATCGGAGAGGTTGGCATATCGTCCATTGCAAACTCGTGGTGCGTCTGGAGTTGCAGGTCTGGCACCGAGGTTGTTGTCAACAGTGGAGGTGTCTCATCCACCGGCCATTCGGAACGGTCGATGCGGTCTGCATACAAGGCGAGCATCTTTTGCGTGACCGCTTCGGGTCGCCATCCAAAATGAACTTGGTGATGCATGGTTGGTTTGGAGCGCCCTTCGGTAGACCAATCGATGGCGTTCAGTTGCCTGCTCCACAACAGTGTGGGGTCACGCTGCTCGGCCCGCTCGTGCACCTTGCCAGTCTCTGGATTGAACTCAATGAGAGTATTGCGATCTGGGCTCATGGGAAATCCAAAAAGGCCGCAGAGGGCAGGGTCGACAGGTCGACCGAGAGCGTCAATATCGCCAGCGCCCTGGGTCATTGCGAGGTCTGCATTCTGCGTGTGTTCAAACAGGACTTGAATGCCACCTGCATCCTCGTACATGGCGTAGTAATGGTTGATTTCAGGCGCAATCTCAAACACGTTTGCCGAAACTGGGGTTCCCGGGGGAACGGCTTCTAGAGCATCTTTGCGAATTAGGTACACAGGGCCAGAGGCATTTGCTGGCTCCAAGCGGTCGCCGCCAGTGAGCACCTGAGGTTCCACCTTGAATGCGCAATCGCCAATGATGAGCCAGTCGCGAGTCTGGGTGATTGTATGCACTGACTGAGGGATGATCCCGCCGGTGATCGGCCACATCTGGAGCGGATTCACTCCATCCCAGCGCACCACGTGGAGTTCTCCCCAGAAGATGTTCACGGTCCAGAGAACATCTCGGTCGGGGTCGATCACGGGGTGTGCCGTGCTCATGACGAGCGGCAGGATCGGCTGGTCAAAAATCTCGAAGTCTTTCCATTCGGAGCGATGGCCAACCTCGCCAAGAAAGCCCAGCGTGACGGGGTCAATCTCGATTGGCCGCCCAACGTCCCAAGTCGTAAAGAGGCGATCCCCCCAAGGTAAAGGCGCAGTGTTGGCTGCGTTGCTCATACCGAACGGAGACTGCACCCCCATGTGAGTCGCAGAGAAGACGTCAGGCCGCAGGGTTCGCAGTCGGGCCGAGGGCGAATCAATGATCCGCTGCCGCCAGGCGAATGAATCCTGAGGGGCTCCGTGGGTTCCAGCCTCGAGTGAGAGGCGGTAGGTCATGCCATCCCCAAAGAACGGATGAGGGTTGTCGAATGTGCTCGGGTGCGGCGCGCTCAGAAGGAGCTCGCCAGTTAGATCCTGGGGCCAGATTCCGCTCAGGAGCGTCAAGTCATGGTCTTGCGGCGTGGACTGGCTAAAGATTGATCGGGGCAGTGGCACATGAGCTCCAGATAAGATTGGTAAACGGTGTTTACCCGCAATCGGGATTAGTTGCAACTGATCTTGCGAAGCAGTTTGCTCTGATGAGGCAAGCTGTGGGTATGCGTGCACCCCTCACTCGGGAACTTTTGATTGAAACTGCTCGACAGCAGTTGGAGTCTGAAGGCGTTGGCCAGCTCTCGCTACGCGGTCTTGCCCGGCAACTCGGCGTCACCGCTCCAGCGCTGTACGCCTATGTCAAAGACAAAGATGACCTGCTCGAAGCTGTTGCAACCGAGCACTTTGAGCAACTCGTTCAACGTTTCGACGCCATTGATCAAGCAGACCCTCTCGAGCGAATCCGAGCGTTGAGCCGGGCTTATGTGTTGCACGCGCTGTCCTCACCGGCGCTATTTCATCTGATGTTTCGTTACCCTCCAACGCCCGTTCCTGGGGTTGACGCGTTTCCAGCGGCAACTCGAGCCTTTGATGCGGCATCGGCCGCTACCTCTGAGGCAATTGCGGCTGGTCAACTAGCTGTGACGGACCCGGGTGTAGCCAGCATGACGATGTGGGCGGCAATCCACGGAGTGGCAGAGGTATTGCTGCTGGGGTTCGCAGCTGACGAGGAAGCCTCGGTGGAACTGATGAACTCGGTGATTAACACTGTTCTTGCCGGACAAGTCCATCCGCTAGCTCAATAGCTGGCCGGCGGATCTGCCCGAGAGGTAAACACCGTTTACAGATCGCGGCTCGAGGGATACATTGACCCGTATGTCACTCGAATCGCTAGCTAGTGCAAACCCGTTCTTGATCGGTCAGTACGAGCCTGTGAGGGATGAACTTGATGTCGAAGGCCTTCGGGTCACGGGCAGGATTCCCTTGGCATTAGATGGAATGTACATTCGTAACGGGCCGAACCCGCAGTTCGACCCGCTGACCCGCTATCACGTCTTCGATGGCGACGGAATGCTTCACGCTGTTCGCCTAGGTGAAGGCCGAGCGAGTTATCACAACCGGTATGTCGAGTCGACGGGGTTGTTGATTGAGCGGCGAGAAGGCGAGGCGCTTTTTGGAGGCCTATCGGAGTTTCGGATGCCGCCCGAGGAGTTTCTTGCCGAGGCCGGCATGATGAAGAACACGGCCAATACCAACATCGTCAAGCACGGGGGCCGACTGCTTGCGCTCATGGAAGCCGGCAAGCCAATCGAGATGAATAACGAGTTAGCCACTCTTGGCGAGTGGGATTTTGCTGGCGCTCTGATCGGCCCGATGACTGCTCACCCCAAAGAAGACCCAGAAACTGGAGAGTTGTTGTTCTTTGGCTACAGCCCCTTTCCGCCTTATCTGCGTTTCCATCAAGCCGATGCTTCGGGAACGCTCATAAACAGCATTGAGATCAACCTGCCGAATCCCGTCATGATGCATGACTTTGCAGTTTCCCGCCGCCACGTCGTCTTCTTTGATCTGCCTGCGGTCTTTGATCTTGATGCGATGTTGGCCGGCGGGGCTGCGATTGAGTGGGCGCCAGAAAACGGGGCTCGAATTGGGGTTCTGGACCGCCAAGCACTCGAGCTTGGTGTGCGCTGGATTGAGGTCGACCCGTTTTTTGTCTTCCACTTCCTGAACGCCTATGACGATGGAGACACCGTTGTTGTTGAGGGATGCCGGTCGGATCGTCTCAATGTCAGCTTTGGTGATGACATCGTTGGCGACACCGTGAGGCCGTCATTGCATCGTTGGCGCATCAACCCGCTAGCTGGAACGGTCTCTGAAGAGAGGTTGGATGATCGACCCGCCGACTTCCCACGAATCAATGATGCATTTGCGGGGCTGAAGTCTAGGTATGGGTACTTGGGTCACACACGTAGCTGGCAGGAAGACGAGGTTGTCTTTGATGGTGTGACGCGCCACGACCTACAAGAGGGGACCTCGGTTACACACATCTATGGCGATCACTCAGTCTGTGGGGAGGCCGTGTTTGCTCCCGACCCTGACCGGACCGAAGAGGATGCGGGCTGGTTGCTGAACATTGTCAGTGATCAGAACTCAACGGAGTCGGCACTCGTCATTCTTGACGCCCAAGAGATGACCGAGGTTGGGCGAGTTCACCTGCCGCGCAGAGTGCCATTTGGCTTTCACGGCAACTGGATGGCTCAGCAGTAGCGAGGCCCGCAGCGCTCAGACCTGTTGATTCCGACTAGTGCGCCGCATCACGCTCACCTCTGGATCTGCGTCTAGCCAGGGCACTGCTAGAGAGGTTTGGGTGGTGCAGGCCGGTAATGTGACGGGTGCGGGTTCAGAGCGCACCACCTAGTGCTC
>WLLG01000254.1 GCA_009700815.1 Actinomycetota bacterium | reverse complement strand
GCGGGTGGCCCGCCGCTGTTAGCTGGAGCCATGGGGCCGAAGGCTTTGGCACGTGCAGCCAAGTGGGCTGACGGGATTTCTGGCTTCTCTATCGATGCAAATGCCGAGGGCATGGCCGTGGCCGCAGCAGCAGCTAAGCAGGCTTGGTTGACAGAGGGCAGAAGCGATGCTCCGCACATTGTGAGCGGTTGCTTCTACTCCCTTGGTGTCGAGGATTCACAAGCCACTTTGGGCGGGTTCACCTATGACTACCTAGAAATATTTGGTCGAGAATTTGCGCAGGCAATGTCTGACGACGCACCCGTGTGGAACCCAGACCGGCTACTGCTGGCGCTTGACGATGCCGAGTCAGCGGGCGTGGACGAGTTCATTCTGGTGCCTGGCACCGTGGACCCCCGATGCCTAGAGGCCACCATCGAACTCGTGGCAAACCGCTAACCTTTTCTTTATCTTCTTTGTAGGACGCCTGAACCGCTAGAGGATGTCCGTTTTAAATTCCCCCACTCTTGAGACCAGCGAGGTCGGCGTATCTATTTATGCGTCGAAAAATTTCTGGATAATTTATCCACTTTTAGCCTGTTACCCTGAACAAGTCGTTGTTGTGCGGCCCTTACAGAAGGCGGAAACGAATGCGAAAAAGAGGTTCGTTTATTTATGTTTTGATTGCAGGATGTGTGTGCCTGCTCGGGGCTTGCAGCAGCGGCGAGAACGCAGCGAACTCCGCCACAGATCCCGAGGGCAATCCTAGGACCTCAGTCATCCGTGAGGCGGCGGCTGAGACAACACCTGTTGCGGCAGACTGCAGCGCACGCGGGTTCAAAGCTGACCTACACGGATGCGACCTGGCCGGCGCCGACCTGACCGGCGCCATCCTGAGATACGCCGACCTGACCGGCGCCAACCTGACCAACGCCACCCTGGCCGGCGTCCAGATGAACCAAGCCAAGATGACCGAAGCGACCCTGACCGGCGTCAGTTCGGGTGGAATCCTAGGTTATCCAGCCTCCTTACCTACCGACTATCGAGTGATCAAGGGCTACCTCATCGGACCCAAAGTCAACCTGAGCGGCTATGCCTACCTAGTCGACGCCAACCTGACCGGTGCCAACCTGTCCGGCGCCGACCTGTCCGGCGTCGACCTGTCCTACGCCCAACTGATCGGCGCCAACCTGACCGGCGCCATAATGAGCCGAGCCAACCTGTACTACGCCAACCTGGCCAACGCCGACCTGTCCGGCGCCGACCTGCGTTTCGCCGGCCTGGTCTTCTCCACCCTTACCGGAGTCACCTGGTCGAACACGACGTGTCCGGACGGTTATGTGCAATCCACGGAATGCGTGCGCCCAGCAGCAGGCTGACCCGCACACCCGCTAACTAAGCGAAGTGGCCCGACACACCGTCGGGGCCTTCCACATTTTTACAACCCCAACCAGTCGAGCATGACCCCGACTCTGAGCCGTTTCTCTCTAGTCCCAAACAGTGGGGATACTTGGAACCGATTACCTATAGGGGGTCAGGCGCAAGACAAAGCGTTCAAAAGCGCGGGTTAGGCCTGAGCTGCCATTGCTGTTTGTAGATTCTGATCAAGCACGGCGAGGAACTCTTGGGTGGTCAGCCAAGCTTGATCTGGGCCTACGAGCAGCGCTAGGTCCTTGGTCATCTGCCCGGCTTCTACTGTTTGGATGCACACTTCTTCAAGTGTGTTGGCAAAGGCGGTGACCTCGGGTGTGTTGTCGAGCTTGCCGCGATGTGCCAAGCCGCGAGTCCACGCAAAGATCGACGCAATCGGATTGGTAGAGGTGGGGTTGCCCTTTTGGTGCTCGCGGTAGTGACGGGTCACGGTGCCGTGAGCTGCTTCGGCCTCGACTGTTTGCCCGTCGGGAGTCATCAGCACGGAACTCATCAGGCCGAGCGAGCCAAAGCCCTGAGCCACGATGTCTGACTGCACGTCGCCGTCGTAGTTCTTACACGCCCAGACGTAGCCGCCTTCCCACTTCATGGCGGCGGCCACCATGTCGTCGATCAAGCGGTGCTCATAGGTGAGTCCAGCGGCGGCAAAGTCGGCGGCGAACTCAGCGTCAAAGACTTCTTGGAACAGGTCTTTGAATTGGCCGTCGTAGGCCTTGAGGATGGTGTTCTTGGTTGACAAGTACACGGGGTAGTTGCGTTGCAGTCCGTAGCGGAATGAGGCTCGAGCGAAGTCACGAATCGACTCATCAAAGTTGTACATACCCATGACCACGCCGCCGCCCTCGGGGATCTCGACGATCTCATATTCGATGGGTTCGGTGCCGTCTTTGGGGGTGTACGTAATGGTGACGGTTCCAGCCTTGGGGGCTTTGAAGTCAGTCGCACGGTACTGATCGCCGTGTGCGTGGCGGCCAATCACGATTGGCTTGGTCCACCCTGGAACCAAACGGGGAATGTTCGAGCAGATGATGGGCTCACGAAAAACCACGCCGCCCAAAATGTTGCGGATGGTGCCATTGGGGGAGCGCCACATCTTCTTCAGGCCGAACTCTTCGACCCGCGCCTCGTCTGGCGTGATGGTTGCGCACTTCACGCCCACGCCGTGTTCTTTGATGGCGTTGGCAGCATCAATGGTGATCTGATCCTCGGTTGCATCGCGGGACTCAATCGAAAGGTCGAAGTACTTCAACTCAATATCAAGGTACGGAAGGATGAGTTGCTGCTTGATGAAGTCCCAGATGATTCGAGTCATCTCGTCTCCGTCGAGTTCTACGACTGGGTTCTGCACCTTGATCTTGGCCATGCGGGCACCTGTTCTGTTCGATGACTGAGCGCCGTGCACTGCAGCCAAGTACTGACTGGCTCAAAGCATACATGTTGCAGACAAGTGCTCCGAAAGCAGTCGGTCCGACTAGATATCGGGCAGACACTGCCCTTGACCGAGAACTGCAAGGCCCTCAAGGTCACCGCTTGCATAGTCAGTCAGATCTCCGCTCAACGTGGGTGACATCAATTGCGAGTCATCAGAGACGTGGTCAAGGCCGACAAGGTGGCCGAGTTCGTGCATCACCGTGGCCCGAGCCTCGGCGTAACCGCCACGCTCAGACAAGAGTTCGGCAAAGTCAGGCCCGTCAAGTGTGAGCCCGCCGCTCACGAAGATTTGCTGCCCGCTGCTATCAGCGGCGCCAGGGTCGGAATCCTCTGCGTAGCCTGCGCTGCTGCTACCGGCGTAGCCAAGAATCTCGAGCGTGCTGCCCGCAGAGTCTCCAGAACCATCACCTCCCAAGTCGGGCGACTCGGTGGGGTTTGACCAGGCAATCAGGACGGGTGCCCAGCGATCCCCGTAGCGCTCGGGCAGAAACGAATCCCGCTGTTCGCTCGGCGCCTCATCCGTTGCACCGTCGTTGATAAAGACCAAGCCGGTGGCCTGCGAAACACTGGCCACAGCTTCGGTGATGAGTTGATCGGCGCCGTCCGGTGCACCGTCTGGGCGAGTGACGTAGTGGATTGGTCGGCACGGGTCATAGGCGACTGGGGTGACGCCATCGGGCTGCATCTGAATGAACCCGTGGGTGCCTCCGTCATCGGGCACCTCGCCAGGAAACCCCAGTGGAGTGCTCTGCTGCTCAGCTGATGCAGAGGGCCAGCCGTCAGGGCGCAACAGTCCGGCATCTGAACTCGGTGCAGTCTGCGGCGCAGGATTCACTCGCGAATCTGAAAACGTCATGTCCCCGGGAACCTCGCCGCCAGAAGGCTGATCGGGTGCGCCGTTGAGGCCCAGCACTGATACCGATAGAGGGATGAACTGAGCGAGCACGTACACCGCTACCACCGACAGGATCACCAGTGCTGCGCTGAGTTTGAGCCAGGTGCGCTTTCTGCGGGGCGCAGCAAACTCATCGTCCCCGGTTGCCCAACTCAGGTCATCTTCGCCTGGGGCAAAGCGTCGATTGGCGTTGAACTGATTCTCTTGAGCGGCAGATTGATCGGCCAGCATTCGCTGCAAATTGGCTTGCCTTGCGATGCGTTCTCTGTCTGCGGAAGTCGGTTCGACAACCTCGGCAGACTGCACAAAGGAATCGTCTAAAATCCAACTTTCGAAAGGGTCATCTTCCCCGGAGGGACTGTGCCATGCCGGATCGTCCTCCACCTCATAAGGCTAGCCCCCGGTCGCCGACAACCCCTTAGGACTATTGGGGGC
>WLLG01000253.1 GCA_009700815.1 Actinomycetota bacterium | reverse complement strand
GCCTGCGCAACAGATGGTCTGCACGGGTTCTTGCCAAGTAGGTCCATGTGTACAGATAACGCTGCAATGATCGCGTCTGCAGGTTGGTACGAATACCGACTGCATGGGGCTTCTTCGCTTGCAACGGGAGCGAATCCCAATCTGCGACTCTCTACTATTTCGTGAGTGCTGTTAGATGAGTGCTGCTAGCAGTCCGCTCGACTGGGCGGGGCGTTGTACTCAGCAAGCAGAATCTTGTGCAGAGTTGGGGTCACCGCTGTATGGGCGGTTGCTGAGTCTGCTGGCAACCGAGGTTGCACAAACCGGCCCAACATGGGAGGTCATTGCTCCTCGGGCTGAGCTTCGATTTGGCCAAGCTGGGCCATTGCGTCTGCTCGGCGCTGCGCACCGCTTGGCATTAAGCGGTGCTGCGCCAAGTTGGGCGCGTGTATTGCCTAGTTGTGGCGGTCAGGTTCCGAGCAGGGATGGCGAGTTGATCTCCGCGTGGTCCGAGTTAGTTCGAACCCACGGCCAAGAGTTATCAGAAGGCCTTGACTGCGAGGTGCAGACAAATGAAGTTGCTCGCGCTGCTGGACTGGCGCTGGGTTTGGCCAGCACTGCGTTCAGCTCCGCTCGGCTTGTCGAGTTGGGGTGTTCAGCAGGGCTGAATCTGCGTCTGGATCAGTTCTGCATTGACCTTGCGTCCACGGCGGATTCGGAGGGGGTGAGCAGCAGTAGCAAGCTGCTTGGAGATCCGGGAAGCACCGTCCGACTCTCACCAGAACTCCGAACTGCAGCGCCGCACCCGCTGGGTCAGCTGCCGCGAATTACAGAGCGAATTGGAATCGACCCTCATCCGTTAGATGCCACAACTGAGCAGGGCAGGTTGCAACTCCTAGGTTTTGTTTGGCCTGATCAGCTGCAAAGAATCGAGCGCTGCAAGGCAGCAATCGAGATTGCTAGCCATGTGCCAGCTCTCCTAATACAAACGGCCCTGATGCAATCGGCTGATTCGTTAGGCCCCGGCGGATTAGAACAAACAGCGACAAGGCCAGCAGTTGCCCTTCCGGACACTGCAGAACTGTTGGAATCCCTGCTAGCCGATAATCAACCCACCGTGATTCAGCAGTCAATTGTGTGGCAGTACATCCCCCCAGAGTTGCGGTGGCGGATAACTGCTGTGATCGAGGCTGCCGGCCGCCGCGCAACCCCGGAGGCACCTTTGGCTTGGGTTCGCTTTGAGCCAGATGAGTGGGATCGTCGGCGTGCTGCGGTTTGGCTGCGCACATGGCCAACTGGTTCTGATTCTCTCGTTGCTCAGGTTGATTATCACGGCCGCTGGATAGCCCCTCAGCAAGCTATTAGCACTCGCTGACTGTGACTGCTAACGTTGGCACTCGATAACACCGAGTGCTAACGCCAACGGAGGCAAGCCAGAATGAGTATTCAACCCCTTGAAGATCGCATCGTCGTGCGCCCGGCTGAGGCCGAGGAAACTACAGCGAGCGGTCTGGTCATTCCAGATTCAGCAAAAGAGAAGCCACAGCAGGGCGAAGTCCTTGCAGTGGGTCCCGGTCGTCGCTCAGAGACTGGCGACCTGATTCCCCTCGACATCGCAGTCGGCGACACCGTCGTGTACTCCAAGTATGGCGGCACCGAAATCACTGTTGAAGGTGAAGACGTCCTCATCCTTGCTGGTCGCGACATCCTCGCAACCATCAAGTAGCCCCGAGCCGAACCAAGAACGAGAAGAGAACATATGTCCAAGATCCTAAAGTTTGACGACGAAGCTCGTCGTGCACTCGAAGCTGGCGTGAACAAGCTGGCCGACGCAGTCAAGGTCACGATCGGTCCCAAGGGCCGCAACGTGGTACTCGACAAAAAATTTGGTGCCCCCACCATCACCAACGATGGCGTGTCCATCGCTCGTGAGATTGAACTCGAAGACCCCTTCGAGAACATGGGAGCACAGCTTGTCAAAGAGGTAGCAACCAAGACCAACGACATCGCTGGTGACGGAACTACCACTGCAACCGTGTTGGCCCAGGCACTCGTGCGTGAAGGTCTGCGCAACGTTGCTGCTGGAGCCAACCCAATGGGCGTCAAGCGCGGAATGGAAGCAGCAGTTGCTTCTGCCGTTAGCTCCATTGCAGATCTCGCCAAAGAGATTGATGAGAAGTCAGAGATTGCGCAAGTCGCAGCAATCTCCGCAGCTGATCAGTCCATTGGTGATGTCATTGCAGACGCCATCGACAAGGTTGGCAAGGACGGTGTCGTTACCGTTGAAGAGTCCAACACCTTTGGCATCGACTTGGAATTCACCGAGGGTATGCAGTTCGACAAGGGTTACCTATCCCCGTACTTCGTCACTGACGCAGAGCGTCAAGAAGCAGTACTCGAAGACCCATACATCTTGTTGTTCAACTCCAAGATCACCTCGGTACAGGATCTTCTTCCTGTCCTCGAGAAGGTCATGCAGTCAGGCAAGCCATTGTTGATCATCTCTGAAGATGTCGAGGGCGAAGCCCTTGCAACTTTGGTAGTCAACAAGATCCGTGGAACCTTCAACTCAGTTGCCGTCAAGGCTCCTGGATTTGGTGAACGTCGCAAGGCCATGCTGCAAGACCTTGCAGTCCTCACCGGCGGTCAGGTCATTGCCGAAGAGGTTGGCCTCAAGCTTGATAACGCCACACTCGACCTGCTGGGCAACGCCCGCAAGGTTGTTGTCACCAAGGACCTCACCACCATCATCGAGGGTGCAGGAACTGCAGACGACGTCAGTGGTCGTGTTGCACAGATCAAAGCCGAGATTGACAACACCGATTCAGACTGGGACCGCGAGAAGCTGCAAGAGCGTCTCGCCAAGTTGTCTGGCGGCGTTGCAGTGGTAAAGGTCGGCGCAGCCACAGAGGTTGAGCTCAAAGAGAAGAAGCACCGCATCGAAGATGCACTCTCTGCGACTCGTGCAGCCATCGAAGAGGGCATCGTTGCAGGAGGCGGAACCGCATTGGTTCGTGCCAAGAGCGCAGTTGCTGTCACCATCGAAGGCCTTGAGGGCGACGAGAAGACTGGCGCCACCATCGTGTTGCGTGCACTCGACGCACCAGCTCGCATGATCGCCGATAACGCTGGCCTTGAAGGTGCTGTCATCGTGCAGCAGCTTGAGCAAGAGACCGGCAACATCGGCTTCAACGCTGCTACTGGCGTGTTCGAGGATCTGCTCAAGGCAGGCGTGATCGATCCTGCCAAGGTGACCCGTGCGGCGCTGCAGAACGCAGCCTCAATCGCTAGCTTGCTCCTCACCACCGAGTGCCTCATTGCTGACAAGCCTGAAGAGGGTGGCGCCGGCGGCGGCATGCCCGACATGGGCGGCATGGGCGGCATGGGCGGAATGATGTAATCCCAGTTGTTGATAAGGGGCCAGATCCAATTGGGTCTGGCCTCTTTTCGCGTCCGGGGGAAGGGTGTGCCCGTATACAGCTAGCATTGAGAGATGGAACCCCACCCCGCTGTTGACCCAAACAAGTTGCTCAAGTTCTGGCAGGAGTGGGAAACGGGAGAGACCACACCTGGTCGAGTGATGAGCAACCTGAAGACCGCTGGTATGAAGGAGCTGCTCGAACAGCTCGTTGCGGATCTCGCCCCTAGCGCTTGAACGAGCGTGGCGGTCCGCAGATTATTCCGCGGCCAAAACTTTGGACTCCGGGCAGGGCAGCTCCGTGGGAATCGCTCACTTTGGGGCATAGCGCCGAGGTGGCAGACACTGCACGAGCGGTGCTTCCACTCGGTCGACTCGGCAGCGAGTCACCAGTCAAGCAACGTGGTGGGCAGGCTTCTGCAGTGCTGATCCCGCTCTACCCGGAGCAGGGCGAGATGCATGTCATCCTGACTCGTCGTGCGCATACGCTTCGCACTCATGCGGGCGAGGTCAGCTTTCCCGGTGGTCGAGCCGAACCGGGGGAAGACGCCTTTACCACTGCAGCCCGCGAGGCTCACGAAGAGATCGGCTTGCTACCGAAGTTGGTCGAGCCGCTTGGCGAGCTTGATCACCTGACCACGGTGACGCAGCGGAACTACATCGTGCCGGTGCTTGGACTCCTCACGGAGCGACCCCAGCAGCGAATCAATCCGGCAGAGGTTGACAAAGTCATTCATGTGTCGCTCTCGGAACTGATGCAACCAGAGGTCTACCGAGAGGAGCGGT
>WLLG01000252.1 GCA_009700815.1 Actinomycetota bacterium | reverse complement strand
CTCGACGAGGGTGCAATTCAGGTAGACGAGTCCACCAATACCATCCGCCTGACCCTGCCCGAACCCGCGCTGAGCGATGCTGATATCGATGAATCCTCCGCTCGGATTGTGTCGAGAAACCGCGGCATTGTTGACCGCTTTGACGACTTCTTCTCTGCCAACCCCACCGATGATGCTCCTCTGTATCAGGCTGCCGAAAAAAAGGTAGAGGCGGCTGCCAAAACTTCTGACCTAGTGGAACAAGGGCGGCAAAACACCGAGGACTGGCTCACCACGTTTCTGCAAGCTGCCGGATTTGAAAACGTAGAAATCACTTGGAAGAAATCCCCCGCCTAGTCTGGCGAGGCTACAAAGTCCTGCAACGCAGGCACCAATATCGGAGGGCAAGTGAGCAACGCAGTGCAAACAAGCTGGGCGGCACAGGTTCACGGCGCGGCCAAGATCTATGGCAGCGGCGAGAACGAGGTGCGTGCGTTAGATCACGTGACGGTTGGATTCGAAAAAGGTGCGTTCACTGCAATCATGGGCCCCTCTGGTTCGGGCAAGTCAACCCTGATGCAGTGCGCCGCAGGGCTCGATCGACTGACCGCAGGAACTGCGTTCATCGGCGATGTTGACATCACCAAGTTGGGTGAGAAGGCGCTGACCTTGCTGCGTCGGGACAAAGTGGGGTTCATCTTTCAGCAGTTCAACTTGTTGCCCACCTTGACTGCTGAAGAGAACATCACCTTTCCGCTCGATCTTGCAGGCCGCAAGCCGGATTCAGCTTGGATGACCCATGTCGTCAACACCGTGGGCCTGTCTGATCGCCTGCATCACAAGCCGTCAGAACTTTCGGGAGGGCAGCAGCAGCGCGTTGCAGTGGCCCGAGCGCTTGTCGAGCGACCAGAAATTATCTTCGCCGATGAGCCCACAGGAAACCTGGACTCCACCTCCTCGTCCGAGATTCTCTCGTTTATGGAAGGTGCGGTGAAGGAGTTCGGCCAAACCGTGGTGATGGTGACTCATGACCCGGTGGCCGCATCTCATGCAAGTCGGGTGTTGTTCCTAGCCGACGGACGCATCGTTGATGAGCTCATGGCCCCCACAAGGGATTCTGTGCTTGACCGTATGCGCAATCTGGGCGACTGAGCGGACTGACCCATGTTTAGCTACGCACTCAAGAGCCTTCGGGCAAACATCACTCGGCTGGTCGCCACTGCCCTTGCAGTAATCCTTGGTATTGGATTCTTAGCCTCGGGATTGATGCTCACCGACGCCATGCGTGCAGGGCTGACTGGCGACGTTGAGGAGCAGTACCAAAATGTTGACTTTGCCATTATTGCAACGGCGAGCAGCGAACAGAGCAGTGGGATGGACTTTCAGCTCACTGTTCCCGAATCGGTGCTCGCAACAGCACGAGATACCCCTGGTGTAGAGGCCGCTGCCGGAGAAATCCAAGCTGACGCCCGCGTGTTGCGCCCCGATGGCACAACGGCCAATCTGCGTTCTCAAGGCCGATCCTGGATTGCAGACTCGGAACTCAACCCGCTCAGTTTGGACGAAGGCTCTGCACCTAAAGGATCAGCCCAAGTAGTTCTTGACCGAAAGCTTGCCAGCGAGGCTGGTGCTTCCGTGGGCGACACAGTCTCGGTGCAAACCCCTGCAGGAACCAAGCAGTTCAAAGTTTCTGGGATCTCGTCGTTTGGCCGCCAAGACGCACTCGACGACGGAGGAACAATCTCGTTTTCTGAAGAGACTGCAGTGGAAGTGCTCAATGCCGGCACGCCTGGGTTTAGCGATGTCCTCTTGCGCACTTCCGGCGACCCAGCAACTGTTCAAGCCGCTCTAGAAGAGGCGCTGCCGACCTTTGTGGCTGTCCAAACCGGAGAGCAGTTTGTATCCGATGCTGCCGAGTCCGCCTCGGCATTTATCAGCCTTCTTCGGCCAGTGCTGCAGGGGTTTGCGTATCTGTCGATGTTTGTCGCTGCCTTCGTCATCTTCAACACCTTCTCGGTAGTAGTTACCCAACGCTTTCGGGAACTCGCCCTGATTCGCGCAGTCGGCGGAACACCTGCTCAAGTGCGCCGATCGCTCATCTTTGAGGGGATGGCAATCGGCGTGGTCGCTAGCGCTCTCGGCATTGTGGTGGGAGCCGCTCTAGCTATTGGGCTGCAGGCTTTGTTGCGACAGTTCGATTTAGAAATCCCGGGTGCTGGCGTCAAAATCTCTACCTACACGGTGGTGCTGTGCATGCTGATTGGGGTTGTCGTCACGACCCTGTCTGTCATCGTCCCAGCGTTTCGAGCAGGACGAACCAAACCTGTAGAAGCCATGCGCTCCTCTGCTGTTGATACCTCTGGATCATCTGTAGTTCGGGCTGTGTTTGGAGCAATGTTTCTGCTCGGATCCATTGCTTTACTGCTAGCCAATCGCTTTGTCGGAGTGCAGTGGAACTATCTGACCTTTGGAGCACTCTTTTTGTTTATTGGGCTGTTCATTGGCGGACCGCTGCTGGCTCGATTGTTTGCAATTCTTGTACGTCCGATCATGGCCCTGTTCGGCATGACTGGCCGTCTGGCTGCTGATAACGCCGTGCGAAACCCAAAGCGCACGGCCACCACTGCCAACGCATTAGTAATCGGGCTCTTTCTAGTTACGCTCGTCACAGTCTCTGGCGAAGCCATGAAGACATCTCTGGTTGATCAGCTGAGCAGCGCATCCTCACCGGACTTCATCGTGAGTTCACAAGGCGCAATAGACCCAAAGCTTGTGGCGAGCATCGACAAGACACCTGGGGTCACCAACACTGCTGCAATCAAAAGTTCGGTGGCAATTGAGTCATCCGGTCAAGCCACGTTCGTTTCTGCAGCGAACCTTGATCAGCTGACCAAATCTGCCGGCTTGAAGGTCACATCAGGCTCTTCCGAGGCTGTGACGAGTGGAGCCGGCATCGCCGTCCCTGACTTTTCGAACTTCGGTGGAGGGGCGCTCTCTAGCCCAGGAGCTACCGGAGCCGGCCTCGGGGATGTCGTCATTCTTCGAACGGTGGATGGCCAAGAACTCAGCCTGCCAATCGTTGCTGTCTACGAAGGCAGCTTGGAAAGTTTCGTCGGGAACATCATGAACGCAGAGACATTCAAATCTGTGGTCGGCGACAAGCCAGTGTCTCAGGTGTTTGTTCGAGTTGAGCCTGGTCAAGCAGATGACGTGGGCCAAGACTTAGAGAAGGTCCTGCAGGGTTACACCGGGGTCGAGGTGCAGCCCGGAAACTTTATTGGTCAGATTGTGGGCACCGTCTTTGATTTTCTGATCGCCGCAGTGAACGCCCTGCTTGCCATGAGCGTGATCGTCGCGCTGGTCGGGATTGTCAATACCATGACGTTGTCGATCTTTGAGCGCCGCCGTGAGCTTGGCATGGTGCGAGCACTCGGCATGACCCGCCAACAAGTCGGCCGTATGGTCCGCTTTGAAGCTGTGCTGATTGGTTTGCTCGGGACACTTGTAGGGATGGGCGCTGGCATTTTGTTGAGCTGGGTAGTGATTTCGAGCATTGCGGACGGAGCGATTGACCTGTCCTTCAACTGGGCACGCGTTGGCTTGATCTTCTTGGTGGGCATTCTTGTGGGCGTGGTTGCCTCCATCCTCCCTGCTCGCAGAGCCACTCGTTTGAACATGCTCGATGCAATGAGCGAAGCCTGACCCCTAGGGCTTCGGAGTTGTTCCGGCAATAACCCAGTTGCCGGCGCCGTCAAGTTCTAAGAGACCATCGTTTACTAACGAGTCTGCAACGGCTCGAGCGCGAGCTTGTGCATCAGCTTGACCCTCTAGTCCAGCAGCAGCACTCAGCCCCAAAGGCGCAACTGTCCCCTGTTGCACAGCGCGCAAAAGTCGGCCCCTTGCTTGGCGAGCCGAGCCTTCAAACTTGGCTTGCCTAGTCGAAACTGCGGCTGAGCCCGCAGCCGGGTCCGGTGCAGGCCAAGAAGCACGTGCCCAGGCGCATGTTCGCCTGACTGGGCATCCTGTGCAGACTGGAGCTTGTGGCCGGCAGCGCAACGCTCCGATGTCTAACAAGGCTTGGTTCCATGCCCAACTCTGACCGCTAGGTAGCCAAGCATCGGCCTGAGCCTGTGCTTCTGCCCGGCCAAGTGGTCGGCCTGCACGGCGCGCCAGAATCCGACCCAGATTGGTGTCGACAATTGCGGCATCTT
>WLLG01000251.1 GCA_009700815.1 Actinomycetota bacterium | reverse complement strand
TTCCCAGAGGTGAAAGGTTGCAGCGTGTCTAGGTCAGCCGGGGTGACGGCATGAAGTTCTCTCTAGCCTTGCCGATGCTGCCGCCACATCATTTTATTCCTCTAGCTCAAGCCGCCGAGGCTGCAGGGTACGGCTCGATTGCCGTACCCGAGTCGGTGTTCTTTCCCGAGGAAGTCTCGGCGGAGTATCCCTACAGCAGCGATGGTGGAAGGTTCTGGGCAGCGGAGACACCGTTCTTAGATCCCTTTGTCGCAATCCCTGCAATGGCAGCAGTTACGGAGCGCATTTCCTTCTTCACCAATGTCCTGAAACTCGGAATACGAGACCCTCTGCTTGTAGCTAAAACAGTCTCTTCGATTGCAGCGCTTGCAGATGGTCGGCTTGGTCTAGGAGTCGGACTCTCTTGGATTCCAGAGGAGTTCGAGTGGCTCGGCAAAGACATGCGGACCCGTGGAGCGCGTACGAACGAGGCCATCGAGATTATCCGTCTGGTGTGCACCGGAGAGTTTGTTGAGTTTCACGGAAAGCACTACGAGTTTGGCCGCCTCATGGTGCGCCCGGTTCCCACGCAGCCAATCCCGATTTACGTTGGTGGATTGTCTGAACCCGGACTAAAGCGCGCCGCTCGGCTAGCAGATGGGTGGATCTCGGTTGCGAATACTTCGGCAGAGGTGGCCGAAGTGCTTCCAAGGTTGACCGAGCTTCGGTCTGAATATGGGCGATCAGATGTTCCCTTCGAGATCAAAGCGCTCTGCACTGACGTGTTTGATCAGTCGGGGTTCGAGCGGATGGCTGAGATGGGCGTGACCGAGGCAATGGTGTGCCCTTGGTATTTCCGGCCCGGCGATACGTCAGCACTCGAGCAGCAGCTTGACTCAGTTGCTTGGTTCGGCGAGGACTTCGTCAGCAAGCTCAGCGACTGAGTGGTTGCCAGTCGAGCGGGTTCGCGTTAGCGGAACAAGTCTTCTTGCGGGGAGCGGACAAGGTTCTCTGCAACGCCAACCCGTGAGCCACCGAGTTGAAAGGCCGTTTCATCGACGCCGCGAACAATTGCTACCGGTATGCCCGTGGACTTCCCCATAACAAGCTCTGCTGCACCAGCAATCTCATCAACAATGGCAACCTCGGTTACTTGTAACTCGCGGCCGTAGGTGTCCTGGGTGCCCCTCAAGTCGAGAACCGGAAGGATCCCTGCGGCTCCAATTGCAACATCTGTCACGCCGCGCCTCCAGGGCCGACCAAAGGTGTCAGAGATCACCACAGCTACCTCGACCCCGATTAATCCCTTGATGCCGTCCCGTATTCGCCGAGCAGATCGGTCCGGGTCAACGGGCAGCAGAGCTGCTTGGCCGCGGGCCACGTTCGACAGGTCAATTCCGGCGTTCGCACAGACAAAACCGTGACGGGTTTCGCTGATGATTAAGTCACCACGGCGCCGCAGGATTCGAACTGATTCCTGCTCAACTAACGGCTTGTGACTCAGTGGGTCATTAGGGTCAACCTGTGCCATTGCTCCCTCGGCCTTGGACACAATCTTTTGAGTGACCACGAGCACATCATGATGTTCAAGCTGGCCGCCAGACGCGGCCACTGCATCACAAATGAGAGCGGCAATATCGCTCGCTCGAACAATCTCGGGGATGCCTTCCACGGGAATCAATTGGATTGGTTTCATCTCGTGTAGTTCCTCATCTAGTGATGATGGCGTCAATGCAGCCTGCGGCCAACTCGGCAGCTGCAGCACGATCAGTCATGACGGTCGGTGCCACGATGCATCGCATACCCACCGCCTCAACCTGATCTGCTAGGTGGCGATCGACAGTATCTATAACTAGCGTCGATGCAAACTCGGCGTAATAGCGGGCAATGCCCACTACAGATACTTCATGGCCGAGCTCTCGCAATAACCGATCAGCAGGCCCTTTGAGCGCTGCTCCTCCAACAATGGGGCTAATCGCAACGGTCCGCTCTCTTGCAGCCGTTACTGCTGCGCGGACTCCTTGCACTGCAAGAACAGGGTCAATGGAGACGATGGGGTTTGAGGGTGCAATGCAGATGAGGTCGGCTCGGGCTAGCGAGGACAGCACATCGGGGCCAGGCTGTGCTGCGTCGGCCCCGGCAAAGCGAATCTGACTGACTGCTACCTCATGGTGTTCGCGTACGAAGTATTCCTGAAAGCTCAGTTCTCGCCCATCTGCGGTTCGCACTTCAGTGCTCAGAGCATCATCAGTCACTGGCAAAAGCTTCAGTTCCAGTCCCCATGTGTTGCAGATTTCGGCAGTGACCTGAGTCAAGGTGGCTCCAGCCCGGCGACGGGAGGTGCGGTACAGGTGGGTGCCAAGGTCACGGTCGCCTAGTGCAAACCATCCGGCTGCATCATTGCCAGCTGCATCGGTTTCTGAAATCCCGTTGCTCAGGGCGTAGCGGCGCACTTGCTCGATTGCCTGCCAAGTTTCGCCGACTAGCCCCCAGCCAGTTGCCGGGTTGACTGCCTCAGCCAAGGTGTAGGTGATGGTGTCGATATCGGGACTCACCATCAGGCCGTGCAGAACTGTGTCGTCTCCTACGTTGACAACTGCGGTGACTTGGGACTGAGGCACCACTGCAATGAGGCCACGCAAAAACTTGGCAGCACCCACTCCACCTGCCAGAACTGCAACCTGAGTTGCCACAGGCAGTTAGCTAATCCCGCGGAGTTTGCCCGAGAGCAAGGCAAGGTCTGCATCGACCATCATTGTCACAAGATCCTCAAAGCCCACAGTTGGGGTCCAACCCAACACCTTTTCTGCCTTGGCCGGATCACCGACAAGAAGTTCAACCTCGGCCGGGCGGTAGAAGGCCTCGTCGATGACAACAAACTCCTCGTAGTCCAAGCCAAGGTGACCAAAAGCAACCTCACAGAACCTGCGGACAGACTGCGTGTCTCCCGTGGCTACTACGTAGTCGTCAGGGGTGTCTTGTTGCAGCATGAGCCACATTGCTCGAACGTAATCACCGGCGAATCCCCAGTCGCGTTTGGCCTCGAGATTGCCAAGTCGAAGTTCAGTAGCTTGCCCGAGCTTGATCTTGGCCACGGTGTTCGAGATCTTGCGGGTAACAAATTCAAGACCTCGGCGAGGGGATTCGTGATTGAAGAGGATGCCGCTCGAGGCATGCAGGTCGTAGCTCTCGCGGTAATTCACGGTGATCCAGTGGCCGTACATCTTTGCAACTCCATAGGGAGAGCGCGGGTAGAAAGGTGTGTCTTCAGACTGTGGAACCTCCACCACCTTGCCAAACATTTCCGAGGAAGAGGCCTGATAGAAGCGGATTCCAGGGTCTGCGATTCGGATGGCATCCATCAGGCGGGTCACGCCAAGACCAGTGACATCTCCGGTGAGCACTGGCTGGCTAAAGCTGGTTTGCACAAAGCTCTGAGCCGCCAAGTTGTAGACCTCATCCGGGCGGTGCGTGCGGAGCAGGTCAATCATGCTGGCCTGATCGAGCAGATCGCCGGGCACGGTTGCGATCCGATCCTGAAGATGCGCAATGCGTTCGAAGGTCACCGTTGAGGAGCGGCGAACCATGCCGATGACCTCGTACCCCTCGTCGAGGAGGAGTTCGGCTAGGTAGGAACCGTCTTGGCCGGTGATGCCAGTTATAAGCGCGCGCTTTGTCATGGTGAGGATTTTACTCGGTCCCGATGCTTCGGTCTGCTAACTGAGTTGGCAAATTGCCAGCCTGTAGAGTGCAAGGTGCCGCTTCTTTCGACAGGCCAACTCTATGCAGTTACCAACACCAGATGACCCGCCCAAGATGAGTCCTCGGCCCCAAGCAGCAGAAGTTGCTGCACTCGGCTTGCGCATTGCGATGCTCAGGATGGGTCTGGGGTTCACCCAGCAAGAGCTCGCAGAGCGCTTGGGAATCTCTCGTGTTGCAGTGTCGAACTTAGAGTCAGGTCGAAGCATCCCTGGTGAACGAACTGTGACGTTGATGGCTGGACTCTTCCGGATGGAACCATTCGAACTTGTCCAAGGCACGGCGTACCCGCAGGCCAAAGTCGATCGTTTACCCCTCGTGACGGCAAAATACACCGAGGTGGAACTGCAGATAGCACTACTTGAGCGAGACCTGCGTTGGTTGGAGTCTGCCCCTGCCGAGCTAGCAATTGAGGTGATTGAGGGGTGGCAAAAAGCGCTTCGCCTGCTCGCAGAAGGCAC
>WLLG01000250.1 GCA_009700815.1 Actinomycetota bacterium | reverse complement strand
TCAGGTCGGCATGCTTAGTAATTGACCAAAAGCCCGGACCGGTTGCTTCCTCGGTCCAATGCACCGGATCTTCTTGGCGAAGCTGGGCAAACACCTCATGGTGCTCCATACGCTGAAAGGCTTCAGGGTTGGTCAGGACACTGTCGATGATCTCCATAGAGAGAACGATAACGCGTTCTAGTTTTGAAGAGGAATTGCTCGGATTTTGCCAACTCGGCGTGACGCTCTGAACCCGCCTAGATTCCAATGATGCTCTTACCTGCGGCCGTCCTCTGGGACCTAGATGGAACACTCGTTGACTCAGAGCCGTATTGGGCCGCAGCGGAGCACAAGCTCGCTCAGGCCCATGGTTTTGAGTGGACCGAACAGGATGAACTGTCACTAGTGGGCAACGCCCTTCCCGTCTCTGGCGCTGCGCTGCAAGCTCGAGGGATTGACCTGTCGGTGTCAGAGATTGTGGAGATCATGGTGAAGAGCGTTGTTGCCGACATCGGCACAGCAGTCCCTTGGCAACCCGGCAGTTTGGAACTTCTCGCCGCTCTGATGTCCGCCGAAGTACCTTGCGCTCTCGTGACGATGTCGTACCAAGCAATTGCAGATCAGATTGTCTCAAGTGTCCCAGCGGGTACGTTTCAAGCAGTTGTCAGCGGTGACAACGTCACGCATGGAAAGCCACACCCAGAGCCGTACCTCCTAGCCGCAGAGCGACTTGGGGTTGATATCTCAAGGTCAGTCGCCATTGAAGATTCCCTGACTGGCCTAGCTTCGGCCCACAGCGCTGGAGCCCGCGTACTAGCAGTGCAGCGCAAAGTTCAGATTCCTGCGGCCGCGGATCGAAGCCGAGTGGCCGAATTGGTCTCACTCAGCGTTGAGGACTTGTCTCGAATTGCTGCTGGTGAATGCATTGACCGACTAGCTGAGCCGGCCGGTTAGACCGGCGTGTACTTGGTTAGGCCGGCGGGGTAACCACTTGCCCCATCGCTATCGGGTGCTAGCAGTTAGAGGTGACTGAAACCGCTTGATTCTTCCTTGGTCATCGAGACAGCTATGGGGTGGCGGTCAAAGTGAGCAACGGCATCTGCAAAGTCTGCCAGCAGGATGTCAACGAGATCACGACTCATGTCCTGGCGAATCAGCACTCGCTGCACAGGAAGGTCGCTCAGCGAGCCTGTGAGCGGGTAAGCCGGCACCTGCCAACCGCGAATCCGGAGCCGATCAGCAAGGTCATACAGGGTGAAACCCGGGTCGACCCCGTCGATCAGTTTCCAAGTCACTGCGGGAATTCCTGTCAGTGGGTCACCCGAGCAGATCAGCTCAAAGGGGCCAAGCTTGACGATCGCTTCTGCAATCACGGCGCAGCTGTCATAGGAGGCCTGGTGCACTCTCTGATACCCCTCGCGGCCAAGTCGCAAGAAGTCGTAATACTGCGCAGCGATCTGCCCCGCTGGCCTCGAGAAGTTGATCTGAAAAACGGGCATGTCCCCACCGAGGTAGGTGACGTGAAAGATCAGATCATCGGGCAGTTCCGCTATGTCTCTCCAGACAACCCAGCCCACACCGAGTGGGGCAAGGCCAAACTTATGCCCCGAGCTACTGATGGATTTCACCCGCGGTAGACGGAAGTCCCAGATCACCTCTGGTGCGCAGAATGGAGCCAGAAAAGCTCCACTTGCACCGTCTACGTGAATATCGACATCTAGGCCTGTCTCGGCCTGCAAGCGATCAAGTGCCTCGGCAAGCTCCTGGACTGGCTCATAGGTGCCGGTATAGGTCACCCCAAAGGTTGGCATCACCAGGATGGTGTTCTCGTCCACGAGTTCAAGCATCTGCTCGACGTCCATGCAGTACTTGCCGGGAGACATCCCGATTTCCCTGATCTCGATGTCCCAGTATTTTGCAAATTTATGCCAGACCACTTGTACTGGGCCGCAGACCATGTTTGGAGAGTCAGTGGATTTTCCCTCGGCCCGGCGACGCTCACGCCACCTCCACTTGGCAGCCATGCCTGCAAGCATGCAGGCCTCGGATGAACCAATCCCAGAGGTTCCGATGGTGTTATCTGCATCTGGGGCATTCCACAGATCGGCCAACATATGCACGCAGCGTCGCTCAAGCTCAGCGGCCTGCGGGTACTCGTCTTTGTCGATCAAGTTCTTGTCGATACACAGATCCATCAGCGCATGAACTTGCGGTTCCTCCCAAGTCTGGCAGAAGGTCGCCAGATTCTGTCGAGAGTTGCCATCGAGCATCAGCTCGTCATGCACAGCCTGATAGGCCTCGTCGGGGTTGAGTTCGCGCAGGGGGAACTTGTACTTCGGGGTGGCCTGCGAGAGTCCCTTACTTGAGAAGATCGAGTCTTCGATATGGCCTTCAATGGAATCCTTCGCATGCAAGGTCACTGCAGTATCTCCTGGATTGGGTGCGGCTATCTTGGCATGCAAGGAGAGATGCACATGGGCACTCTCGAACGAAGCGACCCACTCGCAACTGGGTCGGAATGGGGAACACGTGACTGAAGCAGTGCACCGCGGAGCCGAAGACCTGCCGTTTGTAGAAATCGGTGGAGGCAACAAACTCAAAGTGATTCAAGTTGACCACGGCCAAGGCCTTTGGATTGTCGAGAACATTTTCCAAAAGAATTACGCCGTTCAGACCCACCGCCATACCGGCCCGGTTTTTGGCTACACCACGAGCGGTGCATGGAAATATCAGGAATACGATTACGTCAACAGGGCTGGGTCATTTCTGTACGAACCGGCAGGATCCCAGCACACGTTGGAATGCGTCGAGGACGACACCCATGTGTGGTTCCAGATGTACGGATCAAACCTGAACCTCGATGCCGACGGAAACATCGAGAGCGTGTTCGACGGCCCCGGAACCCTCGAGGCCTATTACATGCTCGCTGAGGCCGAAGGATTCGACCGGCCAAATGTGCTGGTCTCGTGAACACTCAGCCTGAAATCGGCCTACTCGCAGACCCCAACACATTCGAACGCGGCGTCCCCCATGATCAGATTGCTGCGCTTCGTGCCGAATCGCCCGTGCTCTGGCAGCCCATGGAAGGCGAGCCCGGATTCTGGGCAGTCCTTACCCATGCCGATGTTGTGAAAGTCTCTCGGGCTGCCAACTTGTTCTCAGCGAGTGAGGGTGGAGTTGTACTCGAGAACCTTGATGCGGCGAGTCTTGAGATGATGCGGATGATGTTGCTTGCCATGGATCCGCCCATGCATAACGAGTACCGGCGGCCACTCTCGGAGCCCTTTAAGGGAAAGATCATTGCTGGCCTTGAGCCTCGGATTGCCGAGATCAGTCGCGAGCTCATGGCTGATGTAGCGGGCCGAGACTCCGTTGAGTTTGTTCACGAGGTCACCTCGGGCTTACCCACCAAAGTCATGGGTCGTCTGATGGGGCTGCCCGAAGCCGACTGGGATCTTCTGCATTCCTTGGCAGAGCGTCAGACCTCTGGGTCTGACCCTGAAATAGTCGGAGATGAGCCCGACTACAGCGCCTCGATCGAGATGGCCATGTACGCCATTGAGTTTGCTGCGCGCCGCAGGTCAGAGCCACCGCGAGAAGACCTCACCACCCTGATTCTGGATGGCGAGTTTGGTGGCCAACCAATGAGCGATGTTGATTTTGGTAGCTTTTTCGTGCAAATCGTGACGGCAGGGAATGACACCACAAAGTCAATGCTGTCCTCGGGGCTTTGGGCGCTGTTGCAACACCCTGAACAACTCCAAGAGCTTCGGGACGACCCATCACTCGTGCCTGGAGCCGTAGAAGAGATTCTTCGTTGGGTAAACCCGCTGCACTACTTCCGCCGCACTGCTACCGAGGACACAGAGTTGAGCGGCGTACAGATTTCTGCTGGCGACAAAGTGGTGATGTATTACACCTCGGCCAATCGAGACGAAGCCGTGTTTGATGAACCCAATAGGTTCAACATCCATCGCAACCCCAACCCGCATCTGTCGTTTGGTATTGGCGAACACTTCTGCCTGGGCGTTCACTTAGCCCGCTTAGAGGGTCGAGTGTTTTTTACTGAGTTGCTGCGTAGCTTCGCTCGGATAGAACTCGCAGGAGACCCAGTTCGGGTGCGATCAAATTTGAATAACAGTTTCAAGCGACTGCCCGTGCGCCTGCTGGACTATCGGGAATCCTGAACATCGAGCAGGCTCCACACAACAGCGCAGAGTGGTCAGG
>WLLG01000025.1 GCA_009700815.1 Actinomycetota bacterium | reverse complement strand
AGTGAGGAAACCGGAAACTTTTCGGTCTCAAACCCGACAAACAGGTCAGGAGCCAGCTGTTCTCGAATATCAACGATCTCCTCGGCAATGAAGTCAGGGTCAAGCGGCTTCTCATTGACCACTTCAAGCGGCCAAGAACGCACCCACAGCTGAACATCCTCGCGACCCATCTCTGCTCGACGCTCAACGAACCGGCGCAGTCCGACATGAGTAAACGGGCAGCCAATATCTGCATAAACCTCAATCATCTCAATGCCTCTCTTCTCTGTGCGACGAGGGACCTCTCCATCACTGTGTTGTGTAACCGCCATCTACGGCGATTGCTTGACCAGTAACAAAGCCAGCACCAGCTGAGCACAGCCAGATTACACAGGCTGCAATTTCCTCGGGTTGGCCCAGTCGGCCTAACGGATGCGCTGCGACTGTCCGTTCGATTAGTTCGGGTTGCTCCACCTTGATGCGTTGGATCATCTCAGTCTCGATGGCCCCTGGGCAGACCGAGTTGACGCGGATCCCGTCGGCAGCCAACTCAAGTGCTGCACTGCGAGTCAGGCCATTGACGCCGTGCTTGCTCGCCACATACGCCGCCAAGCCTGGAAAACCATTCAGACCAGCGATCGAAGCGCAATTGACGATTGCTCCCTGGCCTCCGGAATCCCTGATTGCAGGAATCTCTGCGCGCATGCACAAGAACACGCCAGTCAGATTGACAGCCAGAGTCCTATCCCAGTTCTGATCAGAACAGAGCTCAATGGGCCCCGGATCGCCCTCGATACCCGCATTATTGAAAGCGAAATCTAGGCGTCCAAACCTGCTCATCGTGGCACCAACCATTGCGTTTGCAAGATCTGCTTGAGAAACATCTGCGGGAATAAACAGTGCTCGGCCGCCAGCTTCTCGAATCTCATCAGCAACCAACGCGCCGCGTTGCTCCTCACTATCTACCAACGCAACTGAAGCTCCCTCTGCCGCAAAAGCAAGGGCGGTTGCCCTACCGATTCCAGCCGCAGCACCAGTCACCAGGGCAACTTTCGAGTCCATAACGCCCATAATTCATGCTCCTATTTTTAGTTGTCAGGCAACTGTGCATACTCGCGAGCACCACAAACAGTGCCAAAAGACCCCTCGAGCAACAGCCGAGGCAGAACACTTCTCCAGGCCGCTGCGCTCATGGCCACAAGGACAACAAACCCAACACGCTGTCAGATCTGGGCGTTGAACTTGCGGGTAGATTGATGACATGTCACTCGCCGAGGAACTCGTAGTTACTGCTTCTGCCCGCTGGACGAGTCAGTGGAAAGAACTGAAGGCAGAGGTCATCGATACGGGCATTTGCACTGGGTGTGCAGGCTGCGTGATTGCCTGCCCGCATGATGTCATCGGCTACGACCATGAACAAGGCGGCTACAAGCCCTTCCATCTTGAAGAAGAACTTGGCCCAGAGGACTGCGGCCACGGCATCAAGGGCTGCACCAGTTGCACCCGAGCCTGTCCCAGGTTTCGCCTCTGGGAAGGTCAAGCTGACGAGCACCTGTTCGCTAGGACCCGAAACGATGATGAGGTTGCTGGGATCTTTCAGGACATTTTATTGACCCGAGCTTCTGATGCCATGGTGCATGAGATCGGTCAAGACGGGGGCCTTGTATCTGCAATCCTGCTTTGGGCTATGGAGCATGACTACATCGATGCAGCCTTGGTTTCGTACCTCGAGGGAGACAAGGGGTCATGGAAGGCTCGCCCCGGAGTAGCAGCGAACCGGGAACAGATTCTTGAGGCCGCAGGCAGTAGGTACACCTACTCTGCCAACACTCTGGCCCTAGACGAGGCTCTAGAAGCTGGGCACTCGCGTTTGGCTCTAGTCGGAATGAGTTGTCAGTCCTCGGTTCCCCCAGTCATGTGGTCTCGCAAGATTGGCAAGATCTCGAAGCCGATTGTGTTCAACCTGGGTCTGCTCTGCTCAAAAACATTTGATGACGCAATCTTTGAGGAACTCTTCCGAGCAAAGTACGGAATCGAACGCGAGCAGATCGTCAAGATGAACATTAAAGGCGTGTTCCAACTTTGGTTGACCGATGGCAGCTACCGGGAAGTCAACCTCAAGGAGTGTCACGCTTGGACCCGAGAAGGCTGCACCCACTGCCCTGACTTTGCTGCAGAACATGCCGATATCTCGTGCGGTGGGATCGGCGAGAATGCCAACTGGACTCTCACCATCGTGCGCACTGACCTAGGACGAGAGATCATCAGTCGGATGATTGCTGACGGCTCAATCGAAGCTCGCCCTGGCGACTCAGACCCCGCAGCAATTGCTCTCATGCGCAAGCTGTCCGAAAAATCACGAGCTCGCTGGCCTACCAGTGCAGAAGCGAGCGTGCGAGTGGGTTTGCCCGAACCAAAACGAAAGCCGCCTCAGAGTTGATCGGCTGCCCTAGTTGGTCGATTGAGAGTCCCGTCTGAGTGTCAAGTAGTGCACCACCCGCATCGGATCAGGGTTATTTAGATGTATCGCACTTCTCTTGAACTGCCTTAATATTAGTAGGAACCACAATCTCTCCGGCCTTCTCGGTGGCCTGCTTTTGATCGAACGCCTTTGCATCTGAGAAGGGAACTGTTTCTTTCAAGCCATCAAAGATGCAGTTGCAGTAGTCGACACTCTCCAGCTTGACGTCAACATACTTTCCATCGGTCGGTTCGACGCCAGTGCACCCGTACATCAAGTTGCCGTAGTAGCCGGTGCCATCAGTGGTGACGTCGCCGTATTCTTTTGGCTCTCGGACAGTTCCACCGCAACTGCTCAGCGCTAGCGCACAGGCTGCTGCCAGAATCACAGTTCGGATGGTTGTTCTTGCGGGACGCATCTGGCTCCTCGAGGACGGGCTGAGTGCAAAAGCTAGCGCTCATCTGTCATCAGGCTGAAACTCGCTCCGCTGCTCCGCCGCCCTAGAGCTTCGAACCGGCTAGGGATATTGCTGCTGATCGGTCGTAATCGAACATTGAGGATCCGGAACTGAGTTGCTGGGAATCAAGCACTGCGAGTTTTCGCTGGGCGAGACTGGGGGATGCGGCCATCGTCAGCGCATCGATCAATCCTGCTGCCCGGCCATGTGGGATGACGGTCACCGCTGTGCTCTCAAGGACCCGTTCTGTGGCCTTGCCAATCTCACTGCGGTGCTGCTGCCTGATCCGTCTCATAGAAGTTCTTCGGCCAAAGCTGACCGCTCCAAGAGAGTCATACGGCCCAGTTCGGTGGAAATGGTGCTTCCGGACTATGCCTAGCGAGGACTGCAAACTTGCTTAGCAGGGCCTGGACTCCTCTGTTCGCTGACCGGGATCCCCGTGTCAGGCTAGGGGGCAACAGTTACCACGGGAATAGTGTGGGTGCTGATCCCGGCCGCGGTGGCACTGATCTTCGAAGCAGCAGCATTTTGCATCAGCTTGACACTTCCAACTGTTGGTAGGGCTAGCAGAGCAACAATCAGCGCATACTCCACAAGTGAGGCTCCTCGTTCACTGCGACGCCTGCGCACAGGTGAGCAGCGGCAGTTCGTTCCTGAGCGCCATGGTCTCCTCGGGCACATTCCTGAACGGCTCATAGCTGTAATGATCGGCAGACTGCTCGGTGGAACGGATAGGTCAAACGACCTATTTGTAGTCAAAAAGGCCTATTTCCGCTCAGGAAGAGCTCGGCCGCTACCGAAGCTCAATCCGTCAAACCCGTAGGTACCTGCCCACCGCAATACCAGATCCAACGGCACCGGTAACCGCCCCCACGACCAGAATCATGATGACGGCCTTCCACAGGTCGCCACCTGTCCACTTGATCTGGTTCAGAAGCTCAAAGGAAACTTGATTCACAAAGTTTCGTTTCCATAGGGCGTCGAAACCCCAAGTCAGACCTGCAGCGGCCAGCGCTCCGAGTAGTCCCTGCACCATGCCCTCGGTCATGAACGGCAACCGAATAAACCAGTTGCTTGCACCCACGAGTCGCATCACCTCAATCTCTCGGCGTCGCGCAAATACGGCGGTACGAATGGTATTGAAGATAAGCAACACAGAGACAAAGATCAGTGCAACA
Source organism: Actinomycetota bacterium (assembly GCA_009700815.1). Lineage (GTDB taxonomy): Bacteria > Actinomycetota > Acidimicrobiia > Acidimicrobiales > Microtrichaceae > IMCC26207. The sequence goes on along the minus strand of WLLG01000025.1, from coordinate 10,089 downwards.
CCAAAGAGTCGCACCCACGAATTGAGCGTGCTGAGCGACTTCTGCACCTGCCGCGCATACTCCTCGGCGTATTCAACTCGGTACACACCGGTCATATTCTCAAATTCGGTACCCACCGCCGAGACCACATCTGCATCGGTACTCGTTGGCTTGACTCTGAAGCTCTGCGGTAGTTCCTCGGGGTTGATTGACTCCACGAAGTCGGGCTGATCAGCGAAAAGCCGCTTGAACTCCGCGTAGGTCTTTTCTTTGTCTAGAAACTTGACCGACTCGACCTGCGGGTTGGACTGCAAGTTCTTGCTCACACTGTCAATCTGGTCGGCTGTGGCACCAGGATTCATGTACACAAACATCTGTACATCGGAGCGAAGCCCTAAGAAGCTCTGGTTGATACCAGTACCGATCAAGAAACTCACGGCCACGAATGCCAAGGCAATCGCAACTGTCAGCAACGAGGCCAGAGTAAGCGTCAGGTTGCGGACCAGGTTTGACCCGGTCTCTTTAAGTACGTAATCGAGACGTACAGCCATGTTGGTCTATCCCTCGACTCGTGAGATGAAAATGCGGCGCGAACAGCCGAAGATCGTGAAAGGAATCATTCGTAAACACCTCGGGCCTGATCACGGACCACGCTGCCACGATCAAGCTCAATAACCCGACGGCGCATGGTGTCGACAATGCCGCGATCATGAGTTGCCATAACCACGGTGGTGCCCGTGCGATTAATGCGATCGAGCAGCTTCATGATTCCCACAGAGGTCGCAGGGTCAAGGTTTCCTGTTGGTTCATCTGCGAGCAGGATGAGAGGTCGATTCACAAAAGCGCGAGCGATCGACACTCGCTGCTGTTCGCCACCGGAGAGTTCATTCGGCATGGACCCTTCTTTTCGACCCAGACCGACTAGTTCCAGAATCTGCGGAACGGCTTCACGAATTACTGACTTTGGCCGGCCAATTGCCTCGAGGGCAAAGGCAACATTTTCGGCCACTGTCTTATTGGGGAGCAGTTTGAAATCCTGAAATACGCTGCCGATGTTCCTGCGTAAGTACGGGACCTTGTATCCGGGAAGGGCCGCTATGTCTTTTCCAGCTACGTAGATCTTGCCCTTCTCAGCAGTCTCTTCGCGGTTCAGAAGCCTCAGAAAGGTGGACTTCCCAGACCCTGAAGGCCCCACAAGGAAAACAAACTCACCCTTTTCGATCTCTACGGTTGCATCACGTAGGGCCATGTGCTCGCCCTTATAGATCTTCGAGACATTCTCGAGTTTGATCACGGTTTCCTGACCAGTGTGTTCGACGAATTTCACAAGCGACCGGACCGAAACTCTCGGGGGGATCGGCGCTTCCTGTGAAGCCTGCTGTTACAGACCTGTGACGTTATCGCGGTGCAGAGAAGATGTGTGGAACCCCCTGAGGCCGCTCTTGGGCCGGAACTGCAGCGCTAATTGGCAGGAACACCCTCGGTGCGCTGCCAGCGCAAGAATGCCTCCATCAGTTCATCCAATTCGCCATCAAGGACTGCCTCGGGGTTTGGTAGCTCCAACCCAGATCGCAGGTCCTTGACTTGCTGATAGGGCTGCAAGACATAGTTGCGATCTTGGCTTCCAAAGTTGACCGAGGACTGATCCCCAGTGATTTCGGCGATTTTGTCCATGCGTTTTGCTCGTTCAAGCTCAAGAAGCCGAGCCTTAAGCGTCTTCATCGCTCGGTCTTTATTCTGATGTTGCGAGCGCTCGTTCTGACATGAGGTGACGACCCCGGTTGGTAGGTGGGTGATTCTCACCGCAGAGTCCGTCACGTTGACATGCTGGCCGCCTGCGCCTGAGGAACGATAGACGTCGATTCGCAGGTCTTTGTCGTCGATCTCAATCTCGGAATCAACATCTTCGATAAAGGGCGTGACCTTGACAGAAGCAAAGCTGGTTTGGCGCCGGGCGTTGTTGTCGAACGGCGAGATTCGAACCAAGCGGTGCACGCCATGCTCAGAACGCAACAATCCGTAGGCGTTTCTTCCCTTCACCACAAAGGTTGCAGAGGAAATGCCGGCCTCACCGCCAGCATTGAGAGACTCGATGTCCGCAACGAATCCTCGGCGTTCCGCCCAACGGAGATACATGCGCAACAACATCTCGGCCCAGTCCTGAGCCTCGACTCCACCGGCTCCCGAATTGACGTCAACAATGGCGTCACGTTCGTCGTACTCTCCAGTAAAGAGCGCACGGAGCTCGAGTGCGGCAAAATCACGCTCAAGAGATTTGACCTCTTTATCCAGTTCAGCCTCGAGACTTTCGTCGTCCTCTTCTCGGGCCAACTCATGCAGGGTGGCTAAGTCTTCGACTCGCGATTGAAGCGAGTCAAACAACTGCAGGTCATCGGACATCTCAGAGAACTCTCGCTGCAGGATCTGCGCAGCGGCAGCGTCATCCCACAGGTCAGGGCGGCCAAGCTCTGTCTCTAGCTGCGGTTGACGATGTCGCAGGTCTGCAATACGCAGATAGTCCTGCGTATCAGCAAGCCTGGTTCGGAGCGCAGTGATCTGCGAAGAAAAATCGAGCATCAATCAGGCGCCGTGGCAAACCTTGTACTTCTTGCCGCTTCCACAGGGACATGGAGCGTTCCTAGGGGTCCGCTCCCAATCTGTTTTCACGACCGGCTTTTGAGCCTCTGGTTCGGGAGCAGGTCCGGGACTTCCGCCCTCTGCTTGGGCGAGAGATGTTGTCTCTAATGCGGCCGCCGGCCCTGCAGTCTGCGCAGTAGCGGGATCTTCGGGAGCGGTATAGCTGAAGTTGCCGATGGGCTTGATCTGCGGCGCCTCTTCTTGAACCACCTGTACGTGCATCACATACTGCACGTACTCGCGATCAACGGTGTCCATAAGTTGACCAAACATCTCGTAGCCCTCACGCTGCCATTCGCTGAGTGGGTCTTTTTGCCCGAGTGCGCGCAGGTTGATTCCCTCTTGCAGGTAGTCCATTTCTTTCAGGTGATCGCGCCAGCGCGCATCGATGATTTTGAGCATGACCTGACGCTCAATCTGACGCATCGTGTCGTTGCCGAGTTCACTCTCACGAGCCTCGTAATGCTGCGTGGCATCCGCCATGATGATGTCGTAGACCTGATCACTACTTGTTGCAGCCACGAGTGACTCCGCAGTCAAACTCGTAGGCCAGTACGAGGTCATGTCTGCAACGAGTGCCTCGAGATCCCACTCTTCTGAGTAATCGGCGGAACAGTGCGTGTGCAGCAGCCCATCTACAGCCTCGGCAAGAGCTTGCAGCGTCTCATCGCGAAGATCAGCACCCTCAAGTACCTGATCCCTGCGGCGGTAGACCACCTTGCGCTGCTCGTTCATCACCTCGTCGTACTTCAGCACGTTCTTGCGAATTTCTCCGTTGCGCGCTTCGACTGTGTTCTGAGCTTTTTCAATTGCCTTCGAAACCATCTTGGCCTCGATTGGAACCTCATCGTCCCAACCCTTGCCCATCACCCACTCAATTGCACCTGTCGCAAAAAAGCGCATCAGGTCATCTTCAAGGGACAAGTAGAACTGACTCTCGCCAGGGTCTCCCTGTCGGCCTGAACGACCGCGCAACTGATTATCGATTCGACGACTCTCATGTCGTTCAGTTCCGAGCACGTACAGCCCGCCGAGTGCCCGCACACGGTCACCGTCGGCTGAGCATTCGATGGTGTGCTGCTCGAGCAGTTCGGCGTAACGGGCTTGGCCTTCTTCGGACTCAAGCTCGAGGCCCTCTGCGTTGACATCTTTTGCTGCTAGGCCCTCGGGGTTTCCTCCGAGCAGAATGTCTACCCCTCGACCGGCCATATTGGTTGCAACTGTGACTGCACCGACACGGCCCGCCTGGGTCACGATCTCTGCCTCACGGGTGTGCTGCTTTGCATTAAGAACCTCGTGGCGAATGCCACGCTTTTCAAGTTCCCGTGCCAAACGCTCCGACTTTTCGACCGAGACCGTTCCTACCAGAACTGGCTGGCCCTTCTCGGTGCGAAGTGCAATATCTTCGACTGCCGAAGCAAACTTGGCTGCCTCGGTGCGGTAGATCACGTCGCCCTCGTCTTGGCGAACCATCGGACGATGGGTGGGGATGGGCACCACCTGCAAGTTGTAGGTACCCATAAATTCCGCAGCCTCGGTGACTGCCGTTCCCGTCATGCCAGCGAGCTTGTCGTACATACGGAAATAGTTCTGCAGCGTGACGGTTGCAAGGGTCTGGTTTTCTTCTTTGATCTTGACCCCTTCTTTTGCCTCGACTGCCTGGTGAAGCCCCTCGGACCAGCGACGCCCCTCGAGTACACGACCAGTGAACTCATCCACGATCTTCACTTCGCCGTCCGCAATCAAGTAATCGCGATCTTTGCGATAGAGCTCTTTGGCTTTAATGGCTACCTGCAACTGATGAACCAAGCTGTTGGAAACATCGTCGTACAAGTTGTCTACGCCAAGGGATTTTTCTACGCGCTCAATGCCCTCGGGAAGCGGGAAGACCACCTTTTTCTCTTCGTCCACCTCGTAGTCGACATCACGGTTGAGTGAGCGGGCTACTTGAGCGAATTTGTAATAGAGCTTTGCGGCATCGCTGACACGGCCAGAGATAATGAGCGGGGTTCGCGCCTCGTCAATGAGGATTGAGTCGACCTCATCCACGATGGCGAAGGAGTGACCCCGCTGCACCTTCTCGTCAAGAGACAGGGCCATGTTGTCACGCAGATAATCAAAGCCGAACTCATTGTTGGTTCCATAGGTCACGTCGCAGGCGTAGTTCTCCCGCTTGGCTGCTTGATCGTTCTCTCCTGGAAGGATCATGCCGACTGTTAGGCCTAAAAAGTTGTGAATGCGGCCCATGGATTTGGCATCTCGTTTAGCCAGGTACTCGTTCACCGTGATGATGTGAACTCCCTTGCCTGCCAAGCCATCAAGGTAGACAGGAAGCGTAGAAACCAGAGTCTTGCCCTCTCCAGTTTTCATTTCTGCAACCCAACCAAAATGCAGTGCAGCACCACCCATCAACTGCACGTCGTAATGGCGCTGACCAGTCACCCGCAGTGCAGCCTCTCGAGCAACTGCGAATGTTTCAATTAACAGGTCATCAAGATCTTCACCGCGCTCGAGCCGCCCGCGAAACTCGGCTGTTTTAGCCTGCAGCTCCGCATCAGACAGCGCCTGATATTCAGGCTCAAGGGCGCCGATCTCTGGCACAAGGCCTGCGAGCGCCTTTACTTTTTTGCCTTCACCGGTGCGTAATACTTTGTCGAGGAGTCCCACGGGGTCAGATACTACCGGTGGCCGGGGCGGGACCTGCACCCGACCTAAGAAGCCACCGGGGAAGACAACCCCGTTTACCTAACCACCCTACGAGTCTGCAGACTTTATGGTGGCCGGATGCTGTCATTCCTGCTCCCCCGCCGCTGCGTGCTGTGTCACAGTGAAGGCACCGGGCTTTGTGCTGCTTGCATCACCACTCTCGTTGCGGCCCCAGAGATGGCAGCACCACCGGGGTTTGAGACCTGTTCTTCGCTCCTCAGTTACAGCGGGGCAACCAAAGAACTTGTAGCAGCCCTCAAGTTCTATAATCACCGAGATGCCGTGGGAGTACTTGGGTTTGCCATGTCACAACTCATTGAGGGCGTCGAGACGCTCGAGCAACCCGCTCTGACAGTGACTTGGGCCCCCACCTCGGCCAAACGCAAGGCAAAGCGTGGCTTTGATCAATCTGAACTTCTTGCTCGTGCTGTGGCAGCTGCGCTCGGCCTTCGGGCATGCAAACTGCTGCGAAGAGTCGCTGGTCAAGCACAGACCGGGCACAGCCGGGCAGAGCGACTCCTTGGCCCACAGTTTCTAGCCACGGGCCGCTCTCCACAACGTGTGCTACTCGTGGATGATGTTCGGACCACGGGGGCCACGCTGTGTGCTGCAGCCGACACCCTCATCGAATCAGGTACGGGCTCGGTTCATGGCCTGACACTCGCCGTCACCCTCTAGTGGGTTAGCGGCAAGGGGAGTTGCGGGCTAGTTGCCAGGGAGATTCGCCCATGGGTTCGCACCCGAGAGCATGCGATCGATTCGATCCGAAATCATGCCTTGCCACTCTGGATGAGTGAGTACGTAGAAACGGTTCTCTCGCATCGCCTCGATGACAAGTGATGCCACGTGTGCCGGCTGCAAACCCTCGGCAATCCAAGTGTTCACCATCTCTTTCATAGCCAGCAGACCAGCGTCAGTCTCTTCGACTTCTTCCACACCAACTAGGTCAGGGCGATTCCGCTCTGACTCATTGATTCTGGTTCGCACCCATCCGGGGCAGAGCACGCTCACTCCAACCTCTGGATGCGTCATCTGCAACTCGACCGAGAGCGTCTCAGACAACGTGACTACTCCGTGTTTAGCCACGTTGTAGGGGCCCATTCCTGGATTCGAGGTCAGCCCTGCCATGGATGCCGTATTGACAATATGACCACCGCCACTTGCGATGATCAGTGGTGTAAACGTGTGAACTCCATGGATAACTCCCCACAGATCTACATCGAGAATCCAGCGCCAGGTCTCTAGATCAATCTCCCAAGAGAGCCCGCCACCAGACACGCCAGCGTTATTGCAGGCCACATGCAGTGCCCCGAACACGTCCATCGCTGCAGCACCGATTCGGTCCACATCGGCCGCCTGTGCAACATCGGCAGTCACAGCAAACACATCGGCTCCGCTGCTGCGAAGTTCTTCAGCAGCAACTTCAAGCGCTGCTGCTTCAACGTCAGCAAGAACGATCTTCATACCAACGTCCGCAAATGCAGTAGCTAAGGCTTTTCCAATGCCACTAGCTGCACCGGTGACGACAGCGACTTTGCCCTCAAACTGTTCCATGGGGACCCCTTTATTCAATGCACGGCGCGGGCAGAAGGCCCGCGCCGTGTCTAAGTTTTAGTACTTGTAGTGACTTGGCTTATACGGGCCTTCAACGGGAATACCGAGGTAGTCGGACTGCTCTTGGGTGAGCGTGGTGAGTCGCACTCCGAGTGCATCGAGGTGGAAGCGGGCAACCATCTCGTCAAGCTGCTTTGGAAGGACCCAGACGCCGAGTTCGTAGTCTGCAGTCTTGGTGAAGAGCTCAATCTGGGCGAGGACCTGATTCGAGAACGAACAACTCATCACAAAGCTGGGGTGGCCAGTGGCGCAACCCAAGTTCAGCAAACGCCCCTCGGCCAGAACGATCACTGAGTGACCGTCTGGGAAGACGAACTCATCTACCTGAGGCTTGATCGTCACTCGCTGAATATCGCTCTGACGGAACACGCCGGCCATATCGATCTCATTGTCGAAGTGACCAATGTTGCCCACAATCGCGTTGTGCTTCATGGCGTTCATATGCTCTGCAGTAATGATGTCTTTGTTGCCAGTCGTGGTAATGAAGATGTCGGCAGTACTGAGCACATCTTCGAGGCGCACTACCTGGTAACCCTCCATCGCCGCCTGCAAAGCACAGATCGGATCAATCTCGGTCACCACTACACGGGCACCTTGGCCGCGCAATGACTGAGCGGACCCCTTGCCCACGTCGCCGAATCCGGCGACTACGCAAGTCTTTCCACCGATCATGACGTCCGTGGCACGGTTGATTCCGTCCACGAGTGAGTGACGGCAGCCATAGAGATTGTCAAACTTTGACTTCGTGGTTGAGTCATTGACATTGATAGCGGGGAACAGCAACTGCCCAGCCTCAAACATTTGGTAGAGGCGATGCACACCAGTGGTGGTTTCCTCAGTGACACCCTTGATGCCTGCACCGATCTTGGTCCAGCGAGAAGCATCCTCGGTCAATGTGCGGCGAAGGGTGTCAAGGACAACCTTCCATTCATCTGAGTCAGAATCGGAATCTGCAGGAACTTCTCCCGCTGCTTCATACTCTGTCCCCTTGTGCACCAAGAGCGTGGCGTCGCCACCATCGTCAAGAATCATGTTTGGTCCGGTGTGGCCCTCTGCGTCCGCTGGCCAGTTGAGCACCTGCTCCGTACACCACCAGTATTCCTCGAGAGTCTCACCCTTCCATGCGAACACGGGCACACCCTGAGGGTTGTCAATGCTTCCCTGCGGGCCGAGCACCACTGCCGCTGCGGCCTCGTCTTGAGTTGAGAATATGTTGCAGCTACACCAACGGACCTCGGCGCCGAGCGCAGTCAGGGTCTCGATGAGGACAGCGGTTTGAACCGTCATATGCAAGGAGCCGGTGATCCGCGCGCCAGCTAGAGGTTGAGCGTCGGAGTACTCGGCTCGAATGGCCATCAAGCCAGGCATCTCTACCTCGGCTAGGTCCATCTGCTTGCGGCCCAACGAGGCGAGAGACAGGTCTGCAACTTTGAAATCAGTGAAACTCATTTTTCTTTCCTTCTGCGCGCATAGTCCAAGTCTGTGAAATGGGCGCGCTCATCGAAGCGGGTAGATGCTTCAGGCTGGGGTCGTCTGACTCCTGGTACATGCAGCCATGGCAAGACCTACATCGTAGTGCGTCCCCTGCCGCCGGTCCTAGTTCCCCCAGCCCACCCGGCCGACCGACCCGGCCGACCCACCCGGCCATTGGCGCCGGTAAGCGACGGATTCCGTCGCTTACCGGCGCCAATGATCGCTGGGGTCACCGAATTGCTGTGCTCCGGGTGCAAAACTCCATGTCAATCAAGTTCACAACAAGACGGAGTACACCTTGACTATGAAGAAATCCCCCCTAGTTGCACTGGCCATCGCTGCCCTGATGCTGAGCGCCGTTGCATGCTCATCAAAAGAGTCTGCTGACACGACCACTACAACGACTACAACAGTGGAAACAACCACAACGGTCGATGCTGCTGCCGAAGCAGCTGCGAAAGCCGCTGAAACTGTGCGGTTCGACAAAGAAGTTCAACAGGATCTGAATGCCGTGGGTTGCCATCCTGGAGCAGTTGACGGCAAATTCGGCCCTCGCACGGATGCTGCGATTCTGGCTTTTCAAACCGCTGATGGCATCAAAGCTGACGGACAATACGGCCCAGCCACCGACGCTGCGCTCAAGAAGGCCGCCGCCGAGGGCAAGACTGTCTGCGTGGCATCAACCACCACCACGACTTCTGCGACCACAACCACTGCGGCAACAGGCGGAAGCGCTCCCTGCACTGCCACAGCACTTCTGACTGCTCTGCCCGCCGAAGGTGAAACAATCGGAAGCTACGTTTGTTCTGGGGGTTACGCCGCTGGAACCTTGAGCGATGGCAGCACCAAGTTCATCCTTGAGTCCAAGAATGGCAAGTGGTACGCCTTTAGCACCGACCCATGTGGCTCAGCTAGCGCCGGATTGCCGCCAATCATCCTTGAGGACGGTTGCCCAAGCTGAATTCGGCTTCACCACCAGCCGCTTTCTACATTGGCGCCGGTTAGCTACGGAATCCGTAGCTAACCGGCGCCAAAGCGCGTTTGGGGGGGGGCGCGTGGGGGTTTGCGCCTGCGTGGGGGTTTGCGCCTGCGTGGTGGTTTGCGCAGGCGCAGGCGGAGGCTTCGGGTTAGCGGAGGCGGGTTCTGATCTCGTCCAAGGCCGGCACAGGCCCGGGATCGACTCCCTCGCGAGCAGCCATATGCAGCGAGACGAGATCACCGAAGATCATCAGGTCAAAGAGTTGAGCCAAGCGGCCCTCGCCCTGAGCAGAAACCGAGTACACACCCGAGACAATTTCCTCACAGATCTCGGCCACCAAGTCAAAGCGCTGCTGAACTTGGGGGTGTTCAAAATCGTGTCGCAGCAGCAGCATTGAAAAGACCTGGCGGGTGACGTCACCGTGCTGAGCCCATCCGCAGATTTCGTTGTGCGTGAGTTCGGGAATGCGGTTCGCAAACGAGGCCACCTTTGGGTTCTCGTTGAACTGCCCCTTCCAGCGCCAGGCTGCTACTTCTCCAACAGTTCCACCCCCATACACAATCGGCAGCGTTCGACCGATGCGCTGAGCCAGCCTGAGTGCCGAATTGCCATCAAGGAGCAACTCATCGCGGCGCTTGGTGACCTGAGAAATCATCGCGCCAACTTGAGCAGTGGCTTCGTCGAACAAACCAAGGCGCTCT
>WLLG01000249.1 GCA_009700815.1 Actinomycetota bacterium | reverse complement strand
GGTTGATCTGGATGCAAACCTCGCTCCTGTTCAACTTGGATCGAGAGCAGAACAACCTCATGCGCTCCCTGGTCCTCGGGCAGATGCTGCTCATCGTCTTGCTGTCCATTTCTGCCGCCGACGACCTCGAGACTCACTCCAAGTTTGTTGGGCCACTGTTGGGTCTCACTCTGCTTTTAGTTTCTGCAATGCTCGCTGTCTCTGCACGGGGCAACCCGAAGATGACTGGGTATACCCGGATTCGTATTCGCTACTTCGTTGTTGCCGCTGCGCTGATTGCATGTTCACCGGTGGTCGGAGAGAACGCCTACCTGGTGCTTTGGCCCCTTGGATTTCTGATTGTCCTAGCGCCCTCGCTTCGATCAGATCCGCTCGGCGGCCAAACCATAAAAACCCATCACTTAGTTGAGCGCTTCGGAGCCTTCACAGTCATCATGTTGGGAGAGACTTTCGTAAAGACTGCCCTGACTGCCACGGAATATGACATGAAGGGCCTGAGCGTTATCAGCTTGTTGGCAAACTTTGTGATCGTGTTCGCAATTTGGTGGCTGTATTTCTCGAATGCTCCCTCGGTTGGTCCGACCGCAGGACGGGGCGGACACAACACGTGGATGCTGACCCACTTACCGCTACACCTGTCGATTGTTGGTGTTGCCGTTGGCGCAGCGCTTGCCACGAACAGTTTCGGAAAAGAAGTCCCGTCATCGGCCGCTCTCTACTTATCACTTCCCCTCTGTGGAGTGCTGGTATCGATGGTTGTTCTTGAGCTTCTCTCGGGGCAGGCTCACTCAAAGCGAGTCGCTGGCATTTTCGCTGCAGCCTGCATCTGCATTCCTGTTGCAACAATCGTCACCGTAGCCATTAGTTCGAACGAGTTGCGTGGTCTGAGCATCCTGCTCGCTGCGCTTATGGTCTCAACCGTCATTGGCAGCAATTCCGTCAGGAGCAAAGTGGCCAAACAGGCTGAAGGAACGAGAACCTGATGCTGAAGCGCAGAACTCCGGCACCTGGGGCTCTTGAGTTGCTGTACGACCTGTTTTTCGTTGCTGCAGTAGTCGTACTCTCGTTCGGGTACTCCCATGATCCAACCCTCGCGAACCTGGCTTGGATCGCAATGGTCTTCACGCTGATCTGGGCCGTCTGGGTAGCGACCACGCTTGTACTCAATTTGCTCGGCCGAGACTCCGCGGTCATCCGTACCCTAGTAATCGGTCAGATTCTGCTGCTGATCGCTGCCGTGTCAGCTGCTGATGGAATCTATGAGCACACCATGGTGACGGGGCCCCTGTATTCCGTCACGCTGCTGTTGCTAGCCGGAATCCATTGGAAGGCTCAACAACTCAAACCGCAACTCAGATCGTTTTCCATCATCCGAATTTGGGCCTGTGTGGCAGCGGCACTGGTCTTTGCGTTCTCACCCTGGTACCCCGACCCCGGCTATCTGCTCTTGTGGCTGCTCGGCCTGATCATTCTGATTTCACCAGCCTTTCGGACTCAATCTCTGGAATCTCTTGGCCTTGACACAAAAAAGCTTGCCGAACGACTCGGCATCTTTACCGTCATCATGTTGGGTGAATCCTTTGTCAAGACCTCGCTAACGGCAACCGAGTCAAAACTTGTTGGCCTAGAGATCGAATGCGTACTCGGAACCATCATGATTGTCCTGAGTATTTGGTGGCTGTATTTCGCCAACGTCCCCGCAGAAGGCGAGGTCACCGGCCGGACTGCGCACCGTTTTTGGACCATTGTGCATCTCCCGCTGCACATTGGGATTGCCGGGATTGCAGTTGGGGCAACCATGGCGGTGCTTCCCCATTCCAGCCACACTGACGAAGCCAATAGCACCTGGACCTTGGTTCTTTCTGTTGGTCTGGTCTTGATTTCACTTGCCGCAATCGAGTTTTTGGCGAACGACAGGGATTCACGTAGAGCCGGTGCGCTCTTTCTGGGTGCCGCTGTGCTGAGTGGTGTCTTCGGAATCTTCTCGGCAAGGCGCGACTATCTAGATAGTCAGATCGCGACTCTGGTCCTAGCCGGTCTTATGGTTCTGGTCGTCTGCTGCGAACATTTCCTGAGGCAGCCAGAGGAACAACCAGAGCAAGAGCCAGAGCAAGAACCGAGCCTCTCATGACACAGGCAGAAGCAGGGTCAGAAGTAGAGCCAAGCAGGCCGAAAGGCTCAATGCGTCAAAGCCGGCAGAAGCTCCGAGGGACCACGCTGTTGTCTGCTCCCTTGTTTGTCCTCGGCATAATGGGATGCTCATTCGCTCTCGCCCTTGGCCTGTGGGCCGTATGGAACCAAGGCCAGCTTGGCCCGAGCTTGTGGTTGCCACTGCTCCTGAGTTCCGCACTTGGCTTGGGCGGTTTTATCGCAGCCGGGGGGTGCTTCCTCCTCATCTCCGACACCGAGGTCTGCGACGTCGTGGGCTGGATCACAGTGCAACGGATCGAGCGCTCAGAGATCCAAACGGCACGAGTCCGTCCCGGGCCGTGGAGATGGTTCGAACTCGAACTACAAGATGGGTCTGTTCGTACCATGCTCGGAGCATCACCAACTCAATACCCTTCAAGGCTGCTCACCGGCGCCGATGATCAGGACATTGCTAACCTTGAGCTGATTTTGGGCGAGGAATAATTCCCGCTGAGATCCCCCACGATCTGCTTTCGTAACAATATTGGGCTTGACTCATAGGTAATGACAGCGCCGCAACCTCGCCGAATGCCAAGAGTGGTCGTACCAACCACTGTGCAACTCGGTGTGTCTTCAAGGCGCATGCTGCTCAGAGGCACTATCGGCAGATGCCCCGTTTGTGGAAATCGCCATATTTTCTCTCGTTGGTTTTCGATGGCGGAACGCTGCCCAACCTGTTCACTGCACTTTGAGCGAGTTGAGGGTCACTGGATTGGCGCAATTGGCGTCAACACTGTGGTCATCACTGCAGCGATGCTGCTCTTGCTGATGGCTGTGACGTTCGTGCTCTTTCCCGATCCCATTCCGCAGGTGATGATTGCAGTTGAGTTAGCCATTGCTGGTTTTGGACCACTGCTCTTTTTCCCTGCTTCACGAACCCTGTGGTCTGCGATTGACCTGCTCATGCGACCACTCAACTTTGGTGAAGTTGACCCAAGATTTGTGCTCGTTGATCCTGACCGAGACCGCCCTGCAAAGCGTTCCTAGGCAGATTGACCCACCGAAGGGCCTTGATACAGGCCTCAGAGTTCCGTAGCTTTGATCCAATACCGCGTTGAACGACAAGACGGAAAGGGGTCCGATGCAGAGTTCACGAAAAGTTCTGAGCCTGTTCGCCGTGCTCCTCACCATCACTCTGGCGGCCTCGGCATGTTCGAAATCGACAGACACCATGCAGGTCTCCGCTCAGGATGTTTCAGGCGATGCTGCGCTTCCAACCTCAACCATGTTGAGGGCAGCCGCTGTAACCACGACTGCTCTGCCTATCGGTTCAGGATCTGCGAGCAATGCCTCAACTGCGGCAGTGGGGTCGGCACAGGCAACCTTGGCAGCAATTCTTGGACAGATCTCCGCTAACCCGCAGATCCTCACAAACGTCTCGACACTTGATACCGCAGGTCTGGCGCAGCTCTTCAACCTTGACCTTGGCTCTTTGCAACAGCTCGGACTAACTGGTCCGCAGATTGAACAACTCGGCCAAGCCGCCCTAGCTAGTCCGCAATCCGTGCAAACTGCCATCTCAACCGGATCAATTGACCCTGCTGCCCTTCTGGGGCTTCTGCTGGGATCCGTTGATATCAACAGTTTGGCCACTGGTGCGGCGGGGGCTCTGGTTCAGGGGTTGCTCGCCTCGATTGCCGATCTTCGCCTAGTGATCAGCCCTGAACTCACCGTTGACCTACAAGAACTGTTTGATCAAATTGACCCCAACGGGGTTCCCATTCTGGCCAACCCAGATAATGCCGGTCTGCTAGCGCTGCTCTTTAGCGCAGTGATCAACTCCAACCCGCTTCTAGCTCAGCAACTCCTAGATAATCCAAACCTTGACCCAGCCCTGCGCCCGATTCTGGAGCAACTTGCTGCGCTCGGAGAGTCGCTCGGATCAGCAGCGTCTGCAGCGCTGATAGAAGCCATCAACAAGTTGTTCCCGGGCCTGATCCCAACACCCTAGGTACCCGAACTACCTAGGCGTACAGAGCTTCGATCTGTGCGGCGAACACCTCGTTGACTCCTCGGCGCTTGAGCTTCGAGGTTGGTGTGAGCAACTCAGAAT
>WLLG01000248.1 GCA_009700815.1 Actinomycetota bacterium | reverse complement strand
CGCACCGTCGTGCGGTTATTTCGCTTAGGGGCCACGAGTTGCGCTGCAACGCCTGCCAGGAAACTTGCTGCTGCTGTGTCAGGGTAATGTCACGCGCTGGGATGCACTTTTCTATGAACAAAGCACGGGCAACTTCCCGGAGTTCATCCGACAGCGGCGGCGTAGCCGCTGCGACGACGACGATCGCCAACGCTCGGATGTTTGAGCTTCTCGTGGCTGGTGCCCAGTTCCCGTACTTTCGCTTGACGAAGTCAAGGCTGGCGTCCAAGAACGTCGCGTTCGCCTTCCAGCTGATCGGCTCTCCCGTGACCGCATCGAATTTCTCCGCTCGCTTGACAGCGCTCCGCAGTTCGAGTTGCAGATCTTGAGCTGGTGCAGCTGTGCCGGAGGAACGTGAGAATTCTTTCCCGTCGACTGTCCAACGGACAACCCAACGGTTCCCCTTCGCAGACTTTCGCTTCTGAATTACTGAGCGGACAACAACCTTCTGTGGCCTCATGGTGTCACCGCGCAGCTGTCCAACCAGGCTTGCAAGGCCATCTCTGAGACCATCACTTTTCCGTTGGGCAGTTTCAGATAAATCGGGTAATCGCCCCGGGCCCGCCAACCCCGTGTCGTCCCTAGGGGCTGGCCCAGGAGCTCGGCAACTTCTCTTTCGGTTATCAGTTTCTCTGTCATGGCATGGACCGTTCCGACTTGGGAGCAACCGTCAAGCAGCATCGCGACTATTTTCTCAAAAACATTTCCCGCCCATTCGCGAACGCGAGCTCTAGGAGCGCGCGACCATTGCAATTACGGGTCATTCCGCACTGTTCCCGTGACTGCCGCTCAGGCAACCCGGAAATGCATCTAGTTGGTAAGACGGGGCGTATTCAGGGCGTGCGGCAGAAATCAACTGGCGATGGGCGATAAAATCCCCAAAACAAAGGGCGTAAGGCGGCATCTTCAGCGAGTATGCAGGTCATAGTTTGGTAACCGCACCCTTTATGGAACAGAAGGATTTATATGAGTACGCATCTTGCGCCCGTTTGGTTTCAAGTGACTGATCTTGACCTGGTGGAGGGCAGCGGTTGTTGGGTGACGACCTCAGGTGGCGAAAAGTACTTGGATTTCACCGGGGGAATTGCCGTGGTTTCTACTGGCCATTGCCATCCACATGTTGTGCAGGCAATACAGATTCAGGCGGCCAGGTTTATTCATGCTCAGGTGAATTGTTATCGACATGATCTGCTCGAACCGCTCGCTGAGCGCCTAGCTGAAATTACGCCCGAGGGGATCGACACATTCTTTTTTGCTAACTCCGGCGCTGAGGCAACCGAAGGTGCGATCAAGCTAGCCAAGCAGGCAACTGGCCGGCCGAACACCATCGTGTTTCAGGGAAGCTTTCATGGACGAACCCACTTAGCAATGGCGATGACGACTTCAAAGACGGGGTATCGGGCAGGCCACGCTCCGCTTCCATCTGGGGTGTTCGTCGCACCATTTCCGCAGTGTTTAGACACCGCACGGTCTCATCCAGAACTGAGCACTTCGCAGGCAGATGACCTTGCAATTGATACAGCGATTAGCGGGCTTCGATTCCTGTTGGCTAGTCAAACTGCGCCCGCTGAAACTGCCGCAGTCATCATCGAGCCAGTACTTGGTGAAGGCGGCTATGTGCAGGCGCCACCAAGGTTTATGCGAGAGGTGGCCGCTATCTGCGCCGAGCATGGGATCTTGTTTATTGCCGACGAGGTGCAGTCAGGGTTTGCTCGCACGGGAACCATGTTTGCTGTCGAACAGTGTGAGCTACAGCCCGACATCATCGTGATGGCAAAGGGCATAGCGTCTGGCTTTCCTTTTGCTGCGATCGGTGCCTCAAAGGAACTGATGGCTCGCTGGCCAGTGGGCTCACATGGCGGAACTTACGGAGGCAATCCAATTGGCTGCGCAGCAGCCCTTGCCACCATTGATGTCCTGACCGAGCCCGGATTTCTTGACCATGTCACTGCTCGAGGGGAGCAATTACGCGCTGGGCTGCGTGAACTCGCGGGTCAGCATGCAGCGATTGCTGATGTTCGAGGACCTGGTCTGATGGTCGGGCTTGAATTCCGCAATGCCGACACTGCTCAACCCGACGCCGCTCGAACCGCAGCGGTCATTTCGCACGCACGCACACACGGGAACTTGCTAGTTATGAACGCAGGGACCTGGGGCAACATCATTCGCTTTATGCCGCCGCTTGTTGTCTCTCAAGAAGAGATTGACCTTGCGCTTACTGCTATCCAAGCAGCGCTCGAAGCAACGGCCTAGTTGCGAGCGTGTCGCCAGAGTTGCCGGTAGCTCGACCACTCCAATTCGGGGGCGGAGTACCCGGCTTGTTCGAGTTCACGTTGAAGCTTTGGTAGGTGCGAAAACGGAACGCCGATGTCGATGTGGTGAGCCAGATGCCAACCCGTATTGAACGGCACCATCCAAAAGCGAGCAGTGGGCGACTGCCGAACATGATGTGTGGTGAGGCGTCGATCCGCCGACGCGATCATTCCCCCGTGTTCGGCCACGGCACGCAGTCGATTCAGCACGCGCCACATGGTCATCCAGGGCAGCAGCCAGAACACCGGGTAGATCCACCAGTGACCGAGCGCAGCCCAGAGTCCGAAGAACAACACTGCCTGCCAAGTAAGAATTCGCAGAGCAATGGGCCGAGCACCTTGAGACCTGAGAGCAAGCATCAGGCCCTTGAGGTTCTTCCATCCAGATTCGCCGTCTGCATCACGGCGCATTTTTCTATTCCACGAAGCTGACGAGATGGGGTATCCCGAGTAGAGCGCAACGTCTGGCTCGTTGGGACCGAACTCCTCTTTGTGGTGCGCCATGTGGCCACGACGGTAGGCATCAATGGGTACGAAAGCGGGGTAGGAAACCAGCCAAGCTCCAACCCAGTCGTTGAGTTTGCGATTTGAAAAGAGCAGGCGGTGCGCCGCCTCGTGGCCGAGGATCGCGAACCGGGCAAAAGCTCGCCCCATAAGAAAAAAGGCCACGACCCATCCGAGTGGGTGGCCCCACCAAGCGGCTGCGGCCAACACGCCAACGGACTGCACCCAGAGGCCACAAACGTGCGCAGCGTTCGCTGCATTGGGAATGCGGTAGAGCTCTTCGCGCAATTCGCCAAGTGGTCGACCCGTTGGCCCAAGACGACTCGTTGGAAGTGAGTCAGTAAGTGCCTCCGTTACGGGCAGCATCGTGTTGGAATCGCGCTTTTGAAGCTCTGGCACATTTTGAATATTACAGATGTGCAATACCTGTGGCAAATATGTAATATGGCTGCCATGGTGAGCTTGGGTTCAGAGAATGACCCTGCACTGACAACCAGATCGGTGCTGGCCTCGATGCTGTTGGGGTCCACACCGCCACGACTCCCCGTTGCAGTCCTCGTGCGGGCCGGCGAGATGTTCGGATTCACAGAGGGCTCAGTGCGAACAGCGCTGAGCCGAATGGCTGCTTCGGGTGAGCTCCTCCGTGATGCCCAGGGCTGGTACCGCCTGCAGGGTGATTTATTGACTCGACAGTCGCGTCAAGGAGAGTCCCGATCAGCACTCACTGAGCAATGGTCGGGTCGATGGCGACTAGCAGTCGTCGACCCCGGCGCTCGTTCTGCCACTGATCGAGCGGCTCTGCGAGATGCTCTGATCAGGCTTCGATTCGCTGAGCAGCGTGAGGGTGTGTGGCTACGACCAGACAACTTGGATTCGCGTTCTCAACAGCATCCTTGGCAGTTGGCCGATGCACAATGCCGCTGGTTCCTAGCCGAGCCACAGTTCACGTTCGAGCAGAATGAACAGGAGTTTGTTGCAAACCTCTGGAGCCTTTCGCAGTGGGCTAGTAGAGCCACCGAGTTGAGAAAGAAGATGCACGCGCTCATGGCACCGCTTCAGCAGCGCGATACATCGGCACTCGCTCCTGGCTTTGTGGTATCTGCGGCAGTGCTCAGGCATTTCCTGGCCGACCCGCTCCTGCCCCGGGAACTCCTACCGAGGCATTGGCCCGGCGCTACTTTGCGCGCTGACTACGACCGTTACGACACCACCTATCGGGAAGCGCTTGATGAGTGGGTCAGGCAACCGGCGCCGCCGCTACCATCGCGTTCGTGACTGACTCGCAAAACCCTGACTCGCAGAACCCCGGCTCGCAAAACGCTGATCCTGATCGCTTCTACTTTCGACAGCTGCTCGCAGGCAGAGATTTTGCCCTAGGTAATGAGCTTGCAGTTGGAATGGCCAACTTTGCTTACCTGATCGGAGACCGTGGCACGGGGGAGTGCATGGTGATTGACCCGGCCTATGGCGTAGCTGAACTCAATG
>WLLG01000247.1 GCA_009700815.1 Actinomycetota bacterium | reverse complement strand
TAGTGGCCATGTTCAAGGGGCAGATAGCAGAGGAGAGGTCGCGCCGATCAAGGTCCTCAAGTCGTCCTAAGTAGCCCGCCTCGGGCACAGGGCTCAGGTGCTGGCGAGTAACCTGAGTCGCAAATGGCTACCTACCTTGATGCAATCCTTGCAGCCCACAGAAGCGCAGCTCAGGCCGACAACCGCAGCACGGAGCAACTGATTGAGCAGGCCCGGTCGATGCCGCCAACAAGGGGATTTGCAGCGGCGCTGAGAGCATCCTCCGAGCTTGCAGTGATTGCTGAAGTAAAGCGTCGGTCGCCTTCCAAGGGCGACCTGGCTCCTACCCTCGACCCCGCATCGCTGGCACTGAGCTATCAGGCCGGAGGTGCGAGTTGCCTGTCAGTACTGACGGACCAAGATTATTTTGGCGGATCCCCCGAGGATCTTGCTGCAGCGAGAACTGCAGTGAGTTTGCCGGTCCTGCGCAAAGACTTCACGGTGTCAGCGCATGACGTCTGCGATGCTCGCCTCATGGGCGCCGACTGCGTTCTGCTGATTGCTGCTGCGCTAGACGATGCCGAACTAACAGACTTTTCTGAACTGGCGACTGAGCTTGGCTTGGATGCGCTCATCGAGATTCACGATGAGGCCGAGCTTGATCGGGCCGTAGCCTGCACTTCTGCTGAGCTAGTTGGCGTCAATCAGCGTGACCTCGAGACCTTCATGGTCGACCAAGCTCGCGCTGTTCGCATGGCAGGGATCATGCCGGCGGACACGCTGCGAATTGCAGAGTCGGGAGTGCGCGGTCAACAAGATGCGCTCGCACTGGCCGCGGCGGGTTATCACGCGGTGTTGGTAGGGGAGCACCTAGTGCGATCGGCAGACCCTGCTGCTGCTTTGTCTGAATTGCGGGTTGCGCTGCCGGTGCGTGAGTAGGGTTCTTGGGTGTTCGTTAAGATCTGCGGTCTCACCAATGAAGAGGATGCGCTGATGGCAGTAGCCCTCGGTGCCGATGCAGTTGGCTTTGTCTTTGCACCTTCTCCGCGTCAAGTCACCGTAAATCTTGTGCGCGATATCGTGCATCGCCTGCCGCCAGAGGTGGTCAGTGTCGGGGTGTTTCGCGATCAGGCTCCGCAGCTCGTCATCGAGACGGTGCAGACTGCTGGACTGCGCGCCGCTCAGCTTCACGGCCACGAAACCGCTGCCGACGCCGCCATGATTCGTCCCTATTGCCAGGCGCTCATCGTGGCCTTTGCAGCGGGCGACCCGGGCTTGGCCCATGTTGATGATTACGGTGCGGATGCAGTGTTGCTGGACTCCCACGCGCCCGGGTCGGGCCAGGTCTTCGACTGGTCACTCGCAGAGGGTGCGCCGCTGAACAGGCGACTCATATTGGCTGGCGGATTAACTCCGCAGAATGTGGCCGATGGCATTGAAGAGGTTCACCCATGGGGAGTGGACGTGTCTTCTGGGGTAGAGGTCGATGGTCAGCCGGGCCGAAAAGACGCCAGACTCGTTCAGGCCTTTATTCGTGCCGCTCGTGCCGCTGCGCCAGTTGCTCCGCCGCACGGTTCACCCGAGGACCCCTACGATCACGGTCCTTTCAATTGGGCTGAGTCTGGAATGTAAACCCGCCGTGCTCAATGCAGGGCACCCCGGTTCCGTTCAAAGCAGTCCGCAAGGTACGTTGAAGGGGTGAATAACGATCTGAAGAACCAAGCAGATGAACTCGCTCAAGTGTTTGCAAGCGACATGGTTGGGGCGCCAACTGGCGTGGGCAGATTCGGCGAGTTCGGTGGCATGTTCGTGCCCGAGACTCTGGTGCCGGCGCTACACGAGCTTGAAGCTGCGTTTAAAGATGCTTGGGCTGACCCCGTTTTTCGCAATGAACTCGACACACTGCTTGCGGACTATGCCGGTCGACCAAGCCCGCTCACCAGATGTGACCGCCTTGGGGAGCAACTTGGGTTTCAGCTATACCTCAAGCGTGAGGATCTGAACCATACGGGTTCGCACAAAATTAATAACGTGTTGGGCCAGGCACTGTTAGCCAAGCGGATGGGCAAGACCCGACTCGTTGCAGAAACCGGAGCAGGCCAGCACGGTGTGGCCACTGCGACGGCGGCTGCACTGATGGACATGGAATGCCTCGTCTATATGGGCGAGGTAGACATTGCACGCCAAGAACTCAACGTGTTTCGTATGCGCCTGTTGGGTGCCGAGGTCACACCGGCAGTCTCGGGGAGTCGAACGCTCAAGGATGCAGTGAACGAGGCCATGCGTGATTGGGTGGCCACTGTTGAGCACACCTACTACTGCTTGGGTTCCGTCCTGGGCCCGCACCCATACCCCTGGATGGTTCGAGAGTTCCATCGTGTGATTGGAACCGAGGCTGCAATTCAGTGTCGCGTCGCCCTTGGCGCAGATCACCCGACAGGCCGCCCCGATGTGGTGGTTGCCTGTATCGGCGGTGGATCAAACGCCGCAGGTATCTTCAGCGGCTTTGCAGCATTCCCCGAGGTTGACCTCGTGGGGGTAGAGCCAGAAGGCGGTGCAGCAATCGGGCATGGAATCCCGGGCATTGTGCACGGTATGAAGTCCTATCTAATGCAGGACGAGTTCGGTCAGGTGAGCGAGGCGCAGTCAATCTCTGCAGGCTTGGATTACCCGGGAGTAGGCCCCGAGCATGCCCACCTTGCTGACTCTGGCCGGGCAAAGTACGAACAAGTTAGCGATGCCGAGGTGATTGATGCTTTTCAGCTGCTGTCTCGGACCGAAGGCATCATTCCGGCGCTTGAACCTGCCCATGCCCTCGCTTGGGTTGTACGAGAGAAAGAGTCTCTAGCCGGCAAGAACGTGCTGATCAACATGTCGGGTCGCGGCGACAAAGACGTGGGTCAGATGATGGAAGTCCTCGGAGACACACTGTGAGCGCTTCGGACCTTCTGCCTTTTCAGGCTTCACTTGAGGCGCGCCGCTCAAGCGGCGGAAAGTGTTTGGTTCCATATCTAACGGGCGGACTGCCGGGATGGGAACTGATGCTGGAGGCAGTTGCCTCTGCTGGGGCCGACGGGATTGAAGTTGGTATTCCGTTCTCTGACCCCGTCATGGACGGACCAGTCATTCAAGAATCTTCGGAACTCGCACTCGCTGCGGGAGCCACGCCACCAGGGATTCTTGATGGGCTGAGCCGACTCGACATTGGTGTGCCCCTTGCGGTGATGACCTACGTCAACCTGGTCTACCGGTTTGGCTACGAACGGTTTGCAGACTCCATGGTCAAAGCAGGAGTATCAGCGGCGATCCTGCCTGATATGCCACTTGAAGAAGCCGGCGACTGGTGTGGCGCTGCAGACGCAGCAGGTGTTCAGACGGTCATGCTTGCAGCGCCGACAACTCCTGATGAACGGCTGTCGCGAATCGTCGAGCGTTGTGGCGGCTTTGTCTATGCCGTTGGACTGCTCGGGATTACAGGCGAGCGTGATTCGCTTGCCGCGTCAGCCAAGGTGATTGCTAAGCGACTCAAAGATGTGACTGACCTGCCGGTTCTTGTCGGGGTTGGAATCTCGACTCCCGAGCAGGCAGCGGAAGTCTGCGAGGTTGCCGATGGGGTCGTAGTGGGTTCGGCGATTGTTCGTCGCGTGCTCGAAACAGGATCGCCTGAATCAGTCGCGGACTTCGTCGGATCGTTCCGAGATGCGCTCGATAAGGGCTAAAAACCAGGCGCCGACCTAGTAGCGGTTTTTAGCCCGAAAAATAAAAACCGCTAAAAACCGCCGGTTTCTGTTCCCAAGCCCCCAAATCTGTGATAGTTACAAGGGTGCAATTTGCCGTCGAGTTCTGACGTCACCCCAGTGGACCCAGAATGAGACGTATCGAGTAGATCGACCAGGAGGAAATATGAACAAGACCGAATTAGTAGAAACCATTGCGCAGCGCAACGACATGTCCAAGAAGGATGTTCAGGCCGTGCTTGACTCCTTCGAGGAGATTGCGGGCGACGTTGTTGCAAAGGGCGGCGAAGCACTCACCATCCCCGGTTTCTTGAAGTTTGAGCAGACCCACCGTGCAGCTCGCGCTGGACGTAACCCACAGACTGGCGAGACCATTCAGGTCAAGGCCGCAAACGCAGCCAAGGTCACCGCTGGTGCACGCCTCAAGGCACGCGCCAAGTCTGGCAAGTAACACGCTGTTGGCAGGAGTTATGTTTCAGTAACTCTGCCCAAGCACAGAACTAAGCAGGTTGGTGGCCACCCTTCGGGGTGGCCACACTGTTTTTCGGCTCCCTGCCAGGCACCTACTCTGTGTTTATGCCAGCCCAGCCCAAGCCAGCCCAGCCCAGTCCCGCCCAGCCCAGAGTGCT
>WLLG01000246.1 GCA_009700815.1 Actinomycetota bacterium | reverse complement strand
TTGGCCTTGTAGAAACCAGTCGAGTGAATGAGTTCCTCAACATGATCTGGGTTTGCAACAGCGAGTGCCTCGGCTGTTGGGAATTGCGCAAACAGTTCAGGGGTCACCATGTTGACCCGCTTATCTGTGGACTGCGCCGACAAAATCGTGGCCGTCAGCAGCTCAAATGCATTCCTGTGATCAAGCTCACATTCAGCATCTGGGTACTCAAGAGTGAGGCGCTCATGAACGAGCCGAGCACGGCCCTTTGGGGATCGAGGCTTGCGAAAGGAAGTCACGGTTCAACGCTAGCCTCAGAGCCTCATGCCGCCTGATACTCCGCAACCTGATACTCCGCAACCTAATACTCCGCAACCGGAATCTCCGCTGGCTGGCCAGACTGCGGGCGAACTCATCTGGGTAAAGAATCACCTTGCAACCACAGATGCAGATCAGGCCGCACTCGGCCTTGAGCGTGTCCGCCTGCTTCAACAAATGAGGAGACCACTGCCACTCACTGAATCCGAACTTTCAGGAACGCCCAGCGTGTATCTGCGCGCTTTCCAAGTTGGAGATGACGATGCTGGGCTGCTCCGAGTGAACAACCGCGCCTTTGCTTGGCATCCAGACCAGAGTGGTTGGGATAGTGAGCGCCTGCATGCCCAAACAACCATGCCCGAGTTTGACCCCAGCCTGCTTCTCATCCACGAGAGTGAAGCCGGAGCGATCGACGGGTTCTGCTGGACCAAGATCCACCCCGCAACGCAGACTGAGCCTGCCTGTGGCGAGATCTATGTGATTGCAGCCGACCCAGACACACATGGGACAGGTCTAGGCCGTGCACTCACCGTGGGTGGGCTGAAATTGCTGAGCGCCCACGGCCTGCTCGTGGGGATGCTCTACGTTGAGTCGGACAATGAATCTGCAATCAAGCTCTATGACCGCTTGGGCTTTACTGTGCACCACTTCGAGTCGGCTTACCGCTCGGCTGACTCCGCCCTTTAGGATCCTGCTGTGACTCAGCCAAGCTTGTACGACCTAGACCGCAGTGACTGGGGCGAGTTCCTGAGCGATGAGCCAAAGTTCCGAGTCGACCAGATCTTCAACGGGCTATACCACCAGGGTAAAGAACTTGATGAACTCACTTCTTTACCGCAGACCCTGCGCTCGCGCCTGAAAAGCGAACTACCGACAGCGTTGCAAACGGTGACTCAACAGGTCAGCGATAACGGCGAAACCACAAAGTTCCTGTGGCAACTGTCTGGCGGGGCTCGGGTCGAGACAGTCCTCATGCTGTACCCCGACCGTGCCACTGTCTGCATCTCGAGCCAAGCAGGCTGCGCAATGGGCTGCAGCTTTTGCGCAACAGGGCAAGCTGGGTTTGAGCGGCAGTTGAGCGCCGGGGAAATTATTGAGCAGGTCGTGCGCGCTCGGCGAGTTGCAGCTGAGCAGCAACCTCCCCGAAGAGTGTCCAACATCGTGTTCATGGGCATGGGTGAGCCCATGGCCAACTTTGATAACACCTGGGCTGCTGTGCAGAGGATCCATGACGACATGGAGATCGGAGCACGCCATATCACGGTGTCTACTGTTGGTCTGATCCCAGGAATCAATCGCATGGCTGCCGAAGCGCTGCCCGTGAACCTAGCTGTTTCCCTTCACGCTGCCGATGACGATCTGCGCAACGAGCTCGTACCCATTAACCGCAAATACCCGCTTCGGGACTTGATGGATGCCTGCGCAAATTATTTTGCTGCAACTCACCGCCGAGTGAGCTTTGAATGGGCAATGATCCACGACGTCAACGATCGGATCTCGGATGCTCAGGCTTTGGCAGGCCTTGCTCAACCGCTACGAGCGCATATCAATTTGATTCCCTTGAATCCAACCCCTGGCTACGCAGTGCGCGGGTCATCTAGGAACCGAGTTCGAGCATTTCGAGAAGAACTCGAACGTCTCGGAATCAACGTGACAGTGCGAGACACACGTGGGACCGAGATTGACGCAGCATGCGGGCAACTTCGAGCGGGTCACGAAGCCACGCCTGTCAGCAGACCTCAGCGTCGCACCCCGCTTGCCGAGTAGAGAGCGGACTGCTGCCCGGTGCGATCAGCTCACAAGAGTTGCGATCAGCGCACAAGAACAGTTCGGGAATCCGCTCGCACTGCATCAACAAGGTGCTCGTTCGAACCCACCTTCGAACCCGGCCACACAACCGATCGGGTCAGGCTACCGAGCACCTCTGCATCCTCGCCCACGACCGACTCGCCACCCGACCACAGCAGGTTTGCTTGCAGATAGCGCCCGACAGTGCCGCAATCAATGACCGGATTTGGTTCGTAGACGGCATCAAGGGAACCCTCGGCTAGTGCCTGCCTCCACACCAACTCCCACAGCCCACTTGGCTGTGGCTCAAGGCCTGAAGCAAGGCGCCATGGAAGCAGCGATGCCACCACAGAACTGCGTGGCGTGAACGGCAGCGCAGTGGCAGTCAGAATTCGCGCCCTCTCCCCGTCCCAGGAACTCAGGAACTCGCTCAGGTCGCTCCGCTGAAAAGTGTCAGCATTGACGATCAGCAAGCCTCGCCCATCGAGCCAGGGCCGAAGAGCGCCGACAGCGCCTGCAGTTCCGAGTGCCTCTTCGCGTTCAATGCTGAGATGCACCGCCTCCCCCGTGACACCAGGAAGCGAATCAAGATGCTGCTGAATCTGTTCGACCTGATGGTGTGCGTTTACAGCACGGTCAACGCCGGCGGAAGCGAGCGATTCAAGTGCCCAATCCAGCAGCGTGCGGTCACCGACAGGACAGAGCGGCTTGGGTCGCAGCAAGGTTAATGGGCGAAGTCTCAGGCCCGCCCCGGCCGCGAGTGCGAGTCCTGCTACATCACCTGTCAGACTGTCAGCCATGTCGAAGCGCCGCTGGTACAACCCGAATGTTCCTCAGACTCTGGCAATTGCCCAGATGCTGTTGTATCTGGATGCTTTCTGGCTGGTGATTGCTGTGCTGTTCGGGAGTCAAGTAACTGAGATTGGTTCCGGCGGACTGATCGGCAGCTTGCTCGGCCTGGCAGGCATCGCTGCCTATATATACGGTGCTTCCGGAATTGCGAACTCCGAGAAGCGTGGCTACCAAGTCGCCATTTTCGCCTCGTTCCTCCCCCTGATCCGGCGAGTGGTTTTGGTTGTGCTCGCTGGGGCCTCGATTTTCGGAAAACTGGGATTCATATTCTTGGCCGGCAACGTCTTGAACGTGATGTTTGAATACGCTTTGATCGGTCTGCTGCTGCACCCCATGTCTCGCAATCATGAAAAAGCCTACTTCTCCTAAGCCGAGTCGAACCCTGACTAAGCGCTGAGTTTGCTAAGGGTTTTGCTACGGGTTTTGCTGGGAAGTGGCCGAGCAGCACCTTGAGCGGCCATGATCTGTTCATGGCTACAGAAATTGCAGGACTCGCTGGACTCAGAGAACTCGTCGGTACGCACCTTGGCTACTCCGATTGGCTTGAGATTACTCAGGAACGTGTCAATACGTTCGCAGATGCGACAGGGGATCACCAGTGGATCCACATTGACCCTGAGCGTGCCAAAGACGGCCCCTTCGGCGGAACGATCGCCCATGGTTACTTGACCCTTTCGCTCGGGCCCGTGCTGTTCCCCTCAATTGCAACCGTCACAGGAATCAAGATGGGTGTGAACTACGGAGCGGGCAAGGTTCGCTTCTTGTCTCCCGTCAAGGTTGGATCGAACCTTCGCCTCGGCGCAGAACTCACCACTCTCGAAGATCTTCCCAATAACGGCGCACAGGTGTACATGACGTTCACCTTCGAAATTGAGGGTAGCGAGAAGCCCGCTGCAGTAGCTGAGATCATCTTCCGCTACTACGCGTGAGTCGAGCGCGAATCCTGAGACAAACATCAACCCCGAAGCTGCCAGCAAACGATGCGGTCAGCGCAGGGCCTAACGTGATGATGTGAATACCCGAACCGTTCGACCTGCAGGACTGGCCCGAGGGTTGGTCGCTGCGATGCTCGTATCGATACTCATCGGCGCGTGCGCCGAGTCCGAGGCAGGCACAACAGCGAGCAAAAGCTCGAACAATCGCGCAACCGCTACTTTTCAGGAGACCCCCCCACCTTCGGAGCAACCAAAATCCAAGCTGGACTGGACCGACTGCGATGTTGGCCGAAACACGCAGTGCGCCACCCTGCAGGTACCCCTGGATTGGGCAGAGCCGACGGGTCCCAAGATTGGACTGGCTCTGGTTCGGGTCCTCGCCACAGGCGATCGCATCGGCAGCCTGATCGGCAACCCGGGTGGTCCCGGCGGTTCCGGGCTTGAGTTCTTGGCTGCAGACCCATTCTCAGAAGCCCTAACTCGC
>WLLG01000245.1 GCA_009700815.1 Actinomycetota bacterium | reverse complement strand
GCCCAAGGAGAACTCTCTCGTTTGGCCCTGGAAGATCCACTGACCGGGCTTCCCAATCGCAACGCACTACTCGATCGGTTGGCGAGCTTCCCACCCGCTGATTCCTTGGCGTTGCTGTTCATTGATCTTGATCACTTTAAGGTGGTGAATGACACTGCGGGCCATGCCGCTGGCGACACCATCTTGAAGATTGCCGCAGCAAGAATCTGCACAGCAGTGCAGCCCACAGGAGAAGTATTTCGCCTTTCGGGAGATGAGTTTGTCGCCCTCTGCGGCACGGGCCAGGCCGAGTCGAACTTGAATCCGGAAGTACTCGCAGAGCAGGCGGCTCAGAGAGTTCTTGATGTGCTCTCGGCCGTTTTTGTCATTGAGGATCTGCGCTGGTTCATCGGTGGGAGCGTCGGTATTGCCGCTAGTCAAGCCGGGTCAGCCCGAGATTCCGATCAACTCATTCGCGATGCAGACGTTGCGATGTATGAGGCAAAACGTCAAGGCCGCGGACGGTTTCGAAGCTTTGATCAGGACCTTCGAGAAGCTATTCGCAACCGACATGAGCTCGAAAACGAGATTCGGGTTGCTATCGATCGAAATGAGATTGAAGCTGCCTTTCAACCCGTGGTGCACCTCGATGGTCACGAAGTGGCCGGGTTCGAAGCACTAGCTCGCTGGCGCGATCGCTCCGGTCGGAATCGGTCCGCTGCGGAGTTCATAGAGGTAGCTGAGCAGACAGGATTAATCTCACAAATTGATCATGAGATGCTGCGAAAATCCTGCCGATTTATTGCCGAGTTTAATGAATACCGGCTTGACCGCGAACCTGCTTGGGTATCCGTCAATCTCTCGACGCAGGAACTCGCGGCTCAAGACCTGAGCACTCGTATCGCATCGGTGCTGAGAGAGACGGGGATTGACCCCTCTTGGCTCACGATTGAACTGACCGAGGGTGCGCTCACCGTCGATCCTGATGTGGCAGTGCGCAGATTGACCGAGGTGCATGACCTTGGAGTCTCGTTAGCCGTCGATGATTTTGGAACGGGTTACTCCTCGCTGGCACACCTTCTCAGGTTTCCGGTAGACGTTTTGAAGGTGGACCGAATCTTCGTTGATGGACTCACCGAAACCACCTCGAGTAGAAGCGTTGCCGCAGCTGCGCTTCAAGTTGCCCAAACTCTAGGAATCACATCGGTTGCAGAGGGAGTCGAGACTCAAGTCCAAGCGGATGCCCTGCTAGCTCTTGGTTATGACCTAGCTCAGGGGTACTTGTTCGCTCGCGCTATGCCCGCCACCGAAGCGCTTCGGCTAGCTCTCGGCCCATCGGTGCACCCCCAATAAAGCCGCGCCAATAAAGCAGCCCCAATAAAGCAGCCCCAAGAAAGCAGGGAGTGGCGTTTCCTTTTCCTGCCTGTTGGTTTACTCTCAAACCATCGCTAGATCAGCATGCTGTGACTAGCTGAGACAACCATCGGGCTGGGTGCGCGGAAAGGCTGAAATGGATCGGCGGGGACTTTTGCGAGGTGGCCTAGTCGGCCTGAGTGGGGCGGCAGCAGCAAGCCTGATCGGGTGTGCGCCGGGTACGGCGATGCTCCCACCTCCTGAACCGATGGATTTGGGTCCATTTAGCTGCGGTATTGCCTCGGGCGTTCACAGTGACACTGCGGTTGTGTTGTGGACTCGCTTTGCACCAGCGGCGCTTGCCGGCCCCGTCCAGGTTGCTTGGCAGGTGGCATCAGACCCTGGGTTCGCGCAGATCGTTCAGTCAGGAACAGGTACCGGCTCGGCACAAAACGATGGATGCATCAAAGTCCTCGCAGACAATCTTCCTGCGGGTCAGACCCTGTGGTACCGCTTCACGGTGGACGGACTGAGTAGTCCGATCGGCCGAACCAAGACGCTTCCTGCTCCGGGCTCAACTCCCGCTTCGGTCAGACTTGCTGTGGCGAGTTGTCAGAATTACTCCGTTGGGTATTACCCAGCGTGGCGCGCAATTGCAGCCGAGGACCTAGATGCGGTTGTGTTCCTTGGCGACTACATCTACGAGTACGCAGGGAGCGCAGATGCGTTGGATGTGCGCGCCGACGGGAGCGTGGAGGCCACGGACCTGCCCTCCTACCGAGCGAAGTACAAGATGTACAAGTCAGACCCAGAACTGCGCGCTGCCCACGCGGCGCACCCTTTTGCACCTGTTTGGGATGACCACGAGTTCATGAACGACTACGACCGCATGAGTCTTGTGAACTTTCCAGAGCGTGCAGCGGCTGCTTATCAAGCTTGGTTTGAGTATCAGCCGGTATGGCCAATTAACGCCGATCAGATCTACCGCCGCGCCAGGTGGGGGAACCTCTTGGACTTATCGTTGCTTGATACTCGCCAGTATCGCGACCCGCATATCACGGGCCCCAATGGTGAGCGGCTGCTTGTCGGCAGCACAGCAAGCCTGCCGCTCAGCCAAGTTCATGATGTCGGGCGCAGCATCCTTGGGACCAAGCAGCGCGACTGGCTCCTTGACGGCTTTAGCCAAGCGCAGTCAGACGCAGTTACCTGGAAGCTTGTGGCTAATCAGGTGATGATCAGTCCCATCCGCATTCTTGACCTTGACGAGCCTGCACTTCGTGCGCTCCGGCCAGACCTTCCCAAGCACGCAGGTGTCTATGCCAGTTTTGATGATTGGAGCGGCTATTCCTGGGAACGCGACCAACTGACGCAGCGAGTAGCAGCAGAAGGAATCTCGAACCTTGGTTTCCTGACGGGTGATATTCATGCCTTCTGGCAGTCGCAGGTTTTGAGAGATTTTGATGAGCCATTTAGTCCTGTGGTGGCTCAGGAATTTGTGTGTGGTTCGATTAGTTCAAAGGGTCTTGACTATGCGGGAGATTTCGCTCAAGCTGCCGAAACTGCCGTTCGCACGCTGCGACCGGGATTTCGTTATGCAGATTTTCGCCGCCGCGGTTTCGGACTGGTGAACTGCACTCCATCGCATGCCAGCGTTGAGTACCGAACAGTCAATGCGAGCACTCCGGACTTGAACGCTCCGAGCGCACAACCAAAGCGTCGAGTTCGCTTTGATTGGCCAGCGGGTACGCAGAAGGTGAGCATTACCCGAGGATGACGCGGCACTGCTGTTGAATAGACACAATGTCTGAGCAGGTTGCACAACCTATCTGGAGGCCACTGGCTGACGGACTCCCGTTTTTTGCTGCGCTCAGCAATGGCAAAAGAAAACGCTCAGTCTCGGACCTGCTGACCTTGCTAGTCACCTTGCTGCTAGCAGGGTTGTTCGCAGGGCTCTCGGTACCTACATCCGGTTTTGAACAAGCTCTGGTCAACCTGATTGGAGCGATTCCGAGCTTCTTAGATGTCCTGTGGCGCCTCGGTGTTGCCTGCCTGCTGCTGTGGGTAGTGGTAATCCTGGTGTCATCGACGGTTCGTGTGCGGGTAGAGGTGCTGGTCGATATTGCTGCAGCGCTTGTTGTTGCAGTTGGGGTGGCCTTGGCCTTTTCCCGTCAAATTAACGGTGTGTGGCCGTCATTCTCGCAGGCTGCTTCGGGCGGATCAGCCGGCTCAGTTCCTTTGATCTCTCTGGCTTGCGCCGTTGCCGTTTCCTCTGCAGCCTCACCGCACCTGTCCTTGCCATTTCGACATTTCGGGCGATGGGTAGTGCTTGCAGCGATGCTCTGTGTTGTCTTGCTCGAGTCCTCAACACCATTTGGTGCGCTGCTCAGCCTGTTACTTGGAGTTGCTGCTGCGGCAGCAGTGCACCTTGGACTTGGTTCTTCCATGGGTGGTCCAAACCTGACGGGGGTGGGAGTTGCGCTGGCGCAGCTTGGCTTGCCAGTGGATCACCTAGTTGAGGCACCGAGGCAGAGCAGTGGCGTCTTCTTGGCAGACGCAATGAGCCCAACTAGGGGAGCAGTTCATATCAAGGTCTATGGGCGAGATGCACGCGACACACAACTGCTCAGCCGCCTGTGGCGGGCAATCTGGTATCGCGGTGCTACCCGTCCGGCTATGACTCGCGAGCAGCAAGTTGAGCATGAGGGATTTGTCACCATGCTGGCGGCCAGTCGCGGCATTGCTGTGCCACAAGTGCTTGTGGCAGGAATGACGGACTCAGGTGACGCGCTCCTCGCGGTCGCGCAGCGAGGCATACCGCTCGAGCCGGGGCCAACCGTTGCGGTTGAAAAAATCTGGCAGATTGTGCGCTCACTGCATCAGATCGATCTCGTACACGGTGCTCTCAATCTCGACAGCTTTGCCGTGGTTGA
Source organism: Actinomycetota bacterium (assembly GCA_009700815.1). Lineage (GTDB taxonomy): Bacteria > Actinomycetota > Acidimicrobiia > Acidimicrobiales > Microtrichaceae > IMCC26207. Next base: position 101 of record WLLG01000245.1, on the reverse strand, counting down.
CCAAGAATTCCTGCTGACTGACCTGTCCACCGTCACGAGCACTACCTCGCGTGATCAGCAACTGACAGACCTAGCTCAGACCATGGTGGTCACAGCGATTC
>WLLG01000244.1 GCA_009700815.1 Actinomycetota bacterium | reverse complement strand
CCGTGTGGATCACGGTGAGGCGTTTAGTGGAGCGAGTGAGCGCAACGTAGAGCGACTGTGCTCCGCGAATTTGCTCATTGAGGACGCGCTTCGGTTCAACCACCAGCACCGAGTCCAACTCGAGGCCTTTGACAAGGTTCACTGGAACCACCGTCACCTGCTTCTCCAACCCCTGCCTTGTCGCTCGGCCGTAATCGATTCCTGCCCGAGTCAGAGCCGCGTCTATTTGTTCTGCCATCGACTCAGGGACGATCACACCAATGTTTCCGGAGCCGATTATCTTGAGCTCATAGCGGACTCGCTCAACTACCTCGGCTTCGAGTTCGCTACTCGCCACGCCCAAGATCAGCGGTGGCTCACCCGTGTGACGAATAGATTGAGGAGGGGTAATCCCCGGCGCAGCCAAGACCAACATCTTGGCGGCAAGTTCCATAATGGGACCTGGAACCCGGTAGCCGATTGTTAGATCAGCCCGCCGGGGCGGCCTGCGGTCCGGAAGGTATTCGAGTACTGATTCCCAACTCTGATGTGGCCAAGCACCCGTTGCTTGTGCAATGTCACCCACGATGGTCATAGAGCCATTCAGCGAACGACGGTCCAGCATTCGCAACTCCATCGGTGACAAGTCCTGTGCCTCATCAACCACGATGTGACCAAAGGTCCGAACTGCGTCAGCCTCGAGGTGCTTCGGACGTGGTCCAAGCAATTCGAGCGCCTCATCCAGAAGCGGTACGTCATCTGCTGGAAAAACGACTTCGTTGGGAACATGGCTGCGCTCCCGGAACAACAGAGGCCACTCGGAGTCTTTGAGCCGACCGCTACCAGCAGAACGCAACAATCCACGCGATCCGAACAAGTCGTTCAGTAACTCGGCCGGAGTGAGCACCGGCCACATGCGTTCGAGCGCCTCAATGACAGCCGGGTCACGGCGAATGCGCTCGCGGATGGCCTCGAGAGTCTCTTCGCTACGCGAAGTGCTCGCCAGCCGCTCAAAGACCAACTGCTCGACATGGCGCCGGCCGGCATTGTGAGTGCGAGAGCGCCGCCGCGCCTGCTCGATAATGTCTACGGAGTCGTCGGGGGTGAGTACCAAGAACTGCAATCCGTATGGAACCCGAAGCGACTCGCGTAGCGGATGTTGACGGTCGCGAACGGCTCGGCGAATCACGTTGATCATGCGGCTATCACCTTTGACCCTGCCAACCTCGGTTGGGTCATGGCCGCTTGAGCGAATTGCAGGCACTAAGTCGGCGAGCACTGCAATCTGGATTCCTGCCTCGCCTAGTGAGGGCAGCACCTGCTCGATGTAGGACAAGAACACACGGTTAGGCCCAAGCACCAACACGCCTTGACCTTCGAGTGGAAATCGCTGTGAGTACAACAAGTAGGCCGCCCGATGCAGAGCAACAACAGTCTTTCCTGTTCCTGGGCCTCCTTGAACTACCAACACGCCTTGCAGAGGGGACCGAATGATTCGATCCTGTTCGGTCTGGATCGTGCCAACAATGTCTGACAACTTGCCCGAGCGTGACTCCTCAAGTGCGGCGATCAGTGCGCCGTGGCCCTGCACCTGACCCTGATCGAGTGCCGCAGTGGCAGACCCAAACAGTTCGTCATCGATTCCGAGCAGCGTCTGACCGCGACTAGCGAAATGGCGACGGCGACGCAGCCCCATGGGGTCAAGGCCCGTTGCCCTATAAAAAGTTTCGGCCAATGGCGCTCGCCAGTCCACAACAATGGAGTTGCTCTTCTCGTCCGCTACAGCGATGCGGCCGATATGAAAGCTCTCTCCTTCTGGATCTTCTTCTGTGGGCTCAGTATCAACCCGACCAAAAATCAAGGAACGCTCACCGAGTTCGAGTTGGTGCAGGCGCACGCCCACTCGCTCCCACACCACATCACGCTCATAACGATTCTGATACGTGCCACCCTGACCATCCACGACACCCTCTCGCATTGCCTCGGCAACGGCGCGAGCGCGCTCCAAGCACAAGTAAGCGTTGTCTATATAGGCCTGCTCAAGTTCGAGCTCGGGGTGATTTGCCACGCGGTCTCCTGTATGAGCCGGTCGGGATCAGGGGATCGATAAGTGTACCTACTCCCCCGGGCACACAAAATCGGGCACCCCAGAGCCCGATTACTAGGCCGATTACTAGCCCGACTACTGGCCCGTTTCCTCGCCGATCTCACGAAGAGCCGACCGCAGCGCCAGTCGCAGGCGACGCGCCTGGGATGCGTCAAGATGCGCCACAAGGCCTGTTGCTGGGGCTCCGAACTCCTCGGTGGTCAGTTGAATTCGAGGGGTGGCATCGAGGTAGTCATCACAGACTGAGACTGCCCAGTTCAGGGGCAACATTTCGGCTGCATCCTCGGGGTCAACCGGTGGAACAGGAATTTGATCGTCGTCGATACTGCGGCGCATATGGCTCCCTGATGATTATGGCTCCAGAGGATTATGGCCCCAGATGGGAGAACTCAGGGTACGCATGATTGACTTACACAGGATGACTCAAGCTCATGCAGACTCTATTTTTATTCGTGCTTGCACTGGCCTAGCAACTGAGCGCCCTCCGGTCTGGTTTATGCGCCAGGCGGGACGTTCCCTTCCCGAGTACCGCGCTATTCGCGGCACGGGCACCATCCTTCGTGCAATCGCTGATCCCGATTTGGCCACAAAAATCACCCTGCAACCAGTGCAGCGTTACGGCACCGATGCAGCGATTCTGTACTCAGACATCATGACTCCCGTGCACGCAATTGGGTTCGGGGTAGACATCGCTCCGGGAATCGGGCCAGTGGTTGAGCACCCCTTTCGCTCGCGAGCGGACCTGCAGCGGCTTCGTCCGCTCGACGCCGAGGCCGACACCCCCTATGTGGTGGAGACAGTTCGAAATTTGGTAAGCGAACTCTCGGTACCGCTCATTGCCTTTGCTGGAGCGCCGTTCACTGTTGCGAGCTATCTGCTCGAAGGTAAACCGTCTCGTACGTATGTCAAGACCAAGGCGCTCATGCATACCGACGAGGCGCTCTGGTTTGACCTGATGGATTCCCTAGCGGACTTGGCAATTGACTCGCTCCGATCGCAGATCAGTAACGGTGCTGCGGCAGCGCAACTCTTTGATTCCTGGGCGGGTGCACTCAGCCCGAGTGATTATGAAAAATTCGTGCTTCCGAGCTCAACCAAAGTCATGGCCGCTGTTGCCGAACTTGGGGTGCCGCGAATTCACTTTGGTGTAAATACGGCCGAGCTACTCGGATTGATGGCATCTGCAGGAGCAGAGGTAGTCGGCGTGGACTGGAGAACCCCGCTCGACGCTGCCCGCACCCGTGTGCCCGAATCGGTAGGCCTTCAGGGAAACCTTGACCCAGCTCTGCCCGCTGCCGGATGGGGACCGACTGAGCCTGCTGTGCGTGATGTACTCGCTCGTGGCAAAGGAAACCCTGGGGGGCGCGGCGGTCACATCTTCAATCTGGGCCACGGTGTACTTCCTGAAACAAACCCAGAGGTCCTCGAGCGAGTGATCGAACTCATCCACTCCACAACTCCATAAAGGCCAAAGAAATGACTCCAAACAGTTCAACTGACGTACTGCATATCGGCATCCTTGTCATGGCGTATGGCACTCCCTCAAGTCCCGAGAACATTCCCGAGTACTACACGCATATTCGCCGTGGTCGACCCCCTACTGATGAACAACTGCAAGATCTGATCAGCAGGTACGCGGCCATTGGCGGTATCTCTCCGTTGCGCGAACGAACCCAAGCTCAGCTCGATGCAGTTGAAGCGGCGCTCAAGGTCCTAGCCGGTGACTCCGCACACCCCGACTGCTTCTTGGTTCAACTCGGCCAAAAACATGCTGCTCCCTTCATTGAAGATGGGGTAGCAGCGCTGGTTCAGGCCGGGGCGCAGCGCATTGTCGGCCTCGTCCTTGCGCCGCATTATTCGGGTTTCAGCGTGGGGCAATACCATGCGCGAGCCTCGAGCGCGGCAGAGGAGTTTGGAGTGCCCTTCGTAGGCCTTGACTCCTGGAGCCTGAACGAGGCGTATCTCACGCATCAGGCCAATTCGGTTCGGGAACAACTTCAGGGATTACCGACCAACACGCACGTCTTTTTCACTGCGCACTCGCTGCCCGAACGAGTGCTGCTCGATGACCCCTACCCAGAGCAGCTTCTTGCTTCAGCAGAAGCAATCGCAGAGCGCGCTGGATTAGCCAGCAGTAATCAAACCTCTAGCCCTAATCAAACCTGGAGCATCGGTTGGCAATCCGCCGGGCGAACACCTGAGCCTTGGCGGGGACCAGACATTTTGGACTGCATCAAAGAGGTGGCTGCTACTGGCTCGGCTGATGGGGTCCTAGTGGT
>WLLG01000243.1 GCA_009700815.1 Actinomycetota bacterium | reverse complement strand
GGTTCTGCGGCTGCTGCAGGAGCTGGAGCGGCAGTTTCTGGTGCGGCTGTTGTTGAAGCGGCAGTCGTTGAAGCGGCGGGTGCTGGAGCCTGCTGTGGCTCTACTGGGGCTGACGCTGGGGGTTTTGGAGCAACAGGTGCTGGAGCAGGCGCCGCTGCTGCGGGTCGTGCTGGAACAGGCTTTGAGGAGATCACCTTGCGAGGAGTTGCTGCAGTTGCCGCCTCTGGCTGGACAGCCTCGGGGGTTTGCACTGAATCGCTTGCTTCGGCACCCTCAGAGAGTGACTCTGCGGCGGGCGCAGTTGGAACCTTGGCAGTCGATGGCCGAAGTGCCGGTGCCTCGGATTCGGCCGCAGCGGCTTCTACTGGATCGCTTGGGTCCTCGGTTGAGGTGGCTTTTGAGGTTGCGGGCTTGGCCGCAGCCGACTTCTTTGCTGCTGCCTTCTTGGCAGGCGCCTTCTTGGCCGCAGCCTTTTTAGCTGGAGCCTTTTTGACTGGTTCGGGCTCTTCTGGCTGCTGCTCCCGAATCAGACCGTCACGCTTAGCCCTGCGCCGCACACCGTCTGCATAGGCGTCGTCTAGCGAAGAGGAGTGACTCTTGACGCCGTATCCGAGCGCGTCGCAGATATCCATGCACTCTTTGTTGGTGAGACCGAGCTCTTTTGCTAGCTCGTGCACTCGTTGCTTTGCCAAGACGTTCCGTTCGTTCTGTGAAGTAATGCTCACCGGGTGATCCGGTGAAGTTCCCGACACCAAACCTGTAGAGGCTCGCGCGTGATCGGGGCGCCGGACGCTGCCGACAATTGCCTATTCTTTCACGGATCGCAGCCCGGCACGAACTGCATAAGAGAATCGCAGCGGGGCGACTCCCCCGCCTCGCAGCATGAACAGACCCTCACCGTGGATTTAAGGCGCTTGATCAGGCCTCGGGAGCAGGATCCAAGGCTGAATCCTCAGCAGCGGCCTCAGATTCCTCTGCAATCTCTTCAAGTTCGGCCTCTTCCTCATCGACCTCAAGTTCAGCAATGAGTTCAGAGACCTCTTCGATTGCCTCAGTTATCTCTGCATCGAGAACTTCCTCGATGGCGTCTTCGACAATTTCGAGCTCAATTTCTTCGATTGCCTCGGCAAGTTGAAGCTCTGGCACCGAGCTCTCTCGGTTCTGCATCTCTGACCACTCCTCGACAGTCAACGGAGCGCTTCCGTCCGCTGGCTTCCAGAGTTGCTCGCCTTCACTCGTCTCAATCCACTCGCCATCGGCATAGGAATCGTTTGCGTACGTGCGCTCGTAGGCCTCTTGTTCGGCCACATCTGATTCGCTGCGGATGTCCACACGGAATCCGGTAAGCCGAGTGGCGAGGCGCGCATTCTGACCCTCTTTGCCGATTGCTAGCGAGAGCTGGAAATCAGGCACGATCACATCAGCTACGCGCTTTTCGAAGTCAATACGGACCTCTTTCACCTTGGCTGGCTGGAGTGCCTTCATCACAAAGTCGCTCGGATCATCAGAGAAGGGAACAATGTCAATCTTCTCCCCCTTCAACTCCGTCACAACCATGCGAACACGAGCCCCTCGAGCGCCAACGCAAGATCCAACGGGATCGACGTTTTGATCGTTCGACCAGACTGCAATCTTGGTACGGTGCCCAGGCTCACGAGCACAGGCCTTGATCTCGACAACACCTTCGGCGATCTCGGGAACTTCGAGCTCAAAAAGTCGCTTGATCAGACCGGGATGAGTACGTGACACCACAATCTGCGGGCCTTTGGCCGTGCGGCGAACCTCGACGATGTAGGCCTTGACACGATCTCCTGGCTCAGGACGCTCATAATTGACTTGCTCAGACTGAGGGAGCAGTGCTTCGACACGGCCCAGATCCAACAAGGTATAACGAGAGTCGGACTGCTGGATGATTCCCGTAACGATGTCACCCTCTCGGCCGGCATACTCCTCATATTTCTGCTCACGTTCCGCCTCGCGGATCCTCTGAGTCATGACCTGCCGAGTGGTGGTTGCAGCTATGCGGCCAAAGTCATCGGGGGTGACGTCAAACTCTTCCCCATAGGGCTCGCCATCCTCGTCGACCTCTTGAGCAAACACCGTGATCTCAAAGGTTTCGGTATCGATACTGACCCAAGCAAAGCCGAGTGCATCGGGCTGCTTCTTATAGGCCGTGGTCAGTGCCTCGGCTAGGGCCGAGTACAAGGTATCTACTGAAATATTGCGCTCGGTTGCTAATGCTTGTAGCGCTTCATTCATCTCTGAACTCATGAGACTGCCTCACTCTTTGTTGTGAATTCGGGTGTTGTTAACTGTGTTGTTGGGAACAGTGTTGTTGGGAACTGTGTTGTTCTGAACAGCGTTGTTGGGACTGCAGTACCTGCCATCAGCCTTCCTCTACTGAGGGCTGCGTCTTGCTGGGCTTCTTGCCTGTAGTGCTGGCCTTCTTGCTTGTAGCACTGGACTTATTGGCTGGTCGTCCAGGACGAGAACCTTTACCCGGCTTTGGCGCAGCGTCACCAACAAAGTGGGTTTTCGCCCGCTCGATATCGCTGAGTTGTAGCACCCGACTGCTGCCGTCCTCGAAGCGAACCTCACAAGTGGTCTCGTCTGCCGCAATCAGCGTGCCGTCCACGCGTCGCTCCCCTTCAACCGAGGGGCGAGTCTTGATTTTGACCTCTCGGCCAATTGCGGAGGCAAAGTGCACCGGTGTCCGAAGGTTTCGTTCGAGGCCCGGGCTAGATACTTCCAACGTATAGGCGCTCGAGATGATGTCTGCCTCGTCAAGCAGATTCGAAATCCGACGAGTGGCTTGAGTAATTGCCCCTAAATCGATGCCGCCCGGACGATCAAGCAAGACCCGTAGATTGCCGCCCGAGTAGTCCAGGTCATAGAGCGACAACTCAAGTTCAGCAAGCACAGGAGCAATCAGGACGCCAAGACGGTCAGCTTGTGCACTCATGTTGTAGTCCTTTCGTTCTGGGTCTGAAGTGGAGTTGGGAATCGTGTTCGGTAACGCGTTCCGCCCGACCGCAGCAAAGACAAGGAGGACCCTCATCTCGGCTGTCAGGCGCTCCAACTCTTCAGCACCATAGAAAAAGCGCGGGCAGTGCCCACGCCTTGCGGACTTCCGGAAAGCATGAACTATAGGCGAACGAGCGGTGTCAACGGTAGAACCGGCATCAAACCCACCATCAATCCGTACAAAACTGCCGATCTATCAGTAGGAACGAGCTACCAGAGCAACAGCACCTGGCTCATCATCAGACTGCGCAAGACCACCCTCAGCGCTTTGCAAACAGCGCACCGTGATGGCCTCTTTTGCTAGTTGGTCAATCCCACCGTCGGCCAATGCTGCCCATGGGATTCTTGCAAATCCAGTGCTCGCTGCTTCACGGGCCTCTGCAATGCTGCTCACGTCAAATGTCCGAGCATCACGATCAGATCGAGACTGCTCGAGCATTCCGAGCTGCATCTCCTCGAGAATCGCTGCAGCGCGAAGGTTGAGTTCCCCCAACTCGCAGGGAACCTTCTCACCAGTGTCCCTTCGGGCGATAACCACGCGACCCTCACCCAGGTCACGAGGACCTACTTCGATTCGCAGCGGAACCCCCTTGAGCTCCCAATCAGTCGCACGGCGACCAAACCCGGTTGCAACTTGTGCATCGAGTCGGCATCGCACACCAGACTCGGTGAGTCCGTCGAGCAGGTCACGAGCCACTTGAGTGACGGAACCGTCCTCATCCTTCACGACCAGGACAACAGCTTGCACAGCCGCCACCCGCGGCGGAACTCTCAGGCCGGCGTCATCGCCGTGAGCCATGATCAATCCACCCATCATGCGTGTAGACACGCCCCAAGATGTGGTCCAGCACAGCTGCCGCTCACCGTGTTCATCTTGGTATCCAATATCAAAGGCCCGTGCAAAGTTCTGGCCGAGCTCGTGACTCGTGCCCATCTGCAATGCTTTGCCATCTCGCATCATGGCTTCGCAGGTCAACGTGTTCGTAGCTCCAGCAAAACGCTCTTGGGGGATCTTGCGGCCAGTGAACACGGGGATTGCTAGCACGTTCACCATGAACTCCTCATAGACCTCATGAAGGATCCGGGCCGCATACGAAGCTGCGTCACCTTCCGTGGCGTGAGCGCAGTGGCCTTCCTGCCATAAGAACTCGCTAGTCCGCAGAAAGAGCCTGGGGCGAAGCTCCCAACGCACCACATTTGCCCACTGATTCAACAAGAGCGGCAAGTCTCGATAGGACTGGATCCACTTGGACATGTACTCGCCGATAACCGTTTCAGAGGTGGGCCGCACAACCACCGGCTCATCGAGTTCCTTGCCTCCGCCATGAGTCACGATTGCTAGCTCAGGGCTAAACCCTTCGACGTGCTGT
>WLLG01000242.1 GCA_009700815.1 Actinomycetota bacterium | reverse complement strand
GGATACCGTCATTGGTCAGGATCCAGTTGCTGGCAGCCGACTAGAAGTTGGTGAGCAAATTGTTTTGAGAGTCAGTGACGGCCTAGCTGGAGTGGACTTGCCCGATTTTGCCGGGATGAAGGGCCCAGAAGCTCTGAAAGTTCTCAAGACAATTGGCCTACTTGGAGAAGTCGAGGATGTCTTTGACGAGCAGGTCGTGCCGGGACTGATCGTTGGTTCTGCTCCGGCGGGTGGCACGCGGGCCGCACCTGGTTCCACCGTGAAGTTACGAGTCTCGCAGGGGCCTGAGCCGCGAACCGTGCCAGAGATTGTTGGTCGCCCAGTAGGTGAAGCCATCGTTGAACTCGCCCGTGCCGAATTCACTGTAGGTGAGATTTCACGGCAGTTTTCTCCTGATCAGACGCCTGGAACTGTGCTCTCCTCAGACCCAGCACCTGCTGCGAAAGCGCCCCGGGGTCAGCCGGTCAACCTAGTGGTTGCCTCTGCCGAGCAGCAGGCCGTGGTCCCTGACCTGGTGGGTCTTCGCAGTTCCTCGGCATCAAAGGTGGCTAAGGCCGCAGGGATGACTACAGCAGTGACCAATCTGGCGCTTGTTGCAGGAGACCCGCGAGTCGGTTTAGTTATCAGTCAGACGCCCGTTGCCAACACGCCTGGCGCAGCGGGTACACCGATTCAGATCACCGTTGGAATCTTGTTGCCCTCAACGACTACCACGATCGCAGGCGCGAGCACCACGACGAGTCGGCCAGCCACAACAACTACACGTGGCTAAACCGGCTTGGGGTCTTAGCTGCTTGGCAATGTCGACTGCGTAGCGCAGTTGTTCAGAAAGTTGCTGATCAACTTGTGACCGCTGCTACTCAATACTGATTCGGGGTGGAACTGCACCCCTTCAACCATGAGCTCGCGATGGCGCAACCCCATGATCAAACCGTCCTCTGTTTGCGCGGTGATTTCGAGCTCATCTGGTAGTGATGATCGCTCGACAATCAACGAGTGATATCGCGTTGCTTCAAGCGGGTTGGGTAGGTCTGCAAACACGCCCCGGCCATCGTGTGTAATGAGAGAGGTTTTTCCGTGCACAACCTGTGGGGCTCGAATGACGTTGCCGCCAAAGACTTCTCCAATGCACTGCAGGCCGAGGCACACTCCGAATACGGGGCGTCGGCTTCCCCACTCGCGGATGAGGTCGTTGGAGAGTCCAGCCTGTGAAGGGTGACCGGGCCCAGGACTAATCAGGATTCCATCTGGTTTGATTGCCTCAACATCGCTCAGGCTCAGAGCGTCTTCACGATGCACGATTGGCTCCGCGCCAAGCTCACCCAAGTACTGAACCAGGTTGTACACAAAGGAGTCGTAGTTGTCGATCACCAGAATTCGGGGCATCAGACTGCAACAGTAGAACGAGAGAGGAGTTCTTACCGAACGGGTTCGGTCTATTCTGCACAGATGGCTACTCCGGGAAAGCGCAAAGTTGATGCCGATCAGGCAGCTACTCCTTCGTCCTCTAGTTCGACTCCGAGTTCGACGAGCAAGCGGGTGACTCCACCTAAAGCTAAAAAAGATGCATCCTCAACGGCCCGCTACACGGCCCCGGTCAAGAAACAGCACCATGGGCCAAGCCCCAAATGGGTTCCAATCACCATGTTCGGCGCTTGGGGAGTGGGCCTGTTAGTGATCATCTTGAATTACATGCAGGTGCTTCCGGGAACTGAATCTGGCGGTAACGGTTGGTACTTGGTAGCAGGCTTGGGCTCGATTCTGGCGGGCATTATGGTGGCCACCCAATACCGCTAAATGTCTACTAGGTGGACAACTGGCGGCTAGAAGGTGCCAAAAGTGTGACAGTACCCAGCTTTATCCACAGCCTGTGGAAAGAATCAAAAGTTGTGGATAACTGTTCCAGAGGACTTATTCCATGATTGGAGCAACAAGTTCCATATCGTCCATGCAGTGCCGAGGCGGCTCAGGGTCTTCATTGTTCGCAGCAGTCATGCGCACCTCGGTGCCGCAAACGCTGCATCGATAGATCAGCTTCACTTTGCGAAGGGTGCCGGGGTCTGGTGGGGCCGGCGGCGGAGTTGCGAACTGCTGAAGAAAGAAAAAGCCCACCCGCAGAATCAGCGCACCCAGAATGAGTGCGCCAAACACGGTGCCGCTCGGAATATTAAAAACGGAGTGAATGATGATGCCGCTGACGACTATCACTACTGCCCAGACGCTCAGACGCATCCACCAGGGGCGGCTCTTGCTTGCGGAGCCTGTGGGTTGTTCTTCGATCTCGTCCATAAATAACAAGCGCCTCCGGTAGAAACAGTACCGGAGGCGCTCGCTAGCAACAGTTAGCCCAGAAGTTCGATGATGGTGGCGTTCGCTAGTCCGCCACCCTCGCACATGGTCTGCAAGCCGATGCGGCCGCCTGAGCGCTCCAACTCATTGAGCATGGTGGCAAGCAACTTGGTACCGGATGCACCAAGGGGGTGACCAAGTGCAATAGCTCCACCGTTCGGGTTCACGCGACTCATATCTGCCTTGAGTTCTTTCTCCCAGGCCAACACCACCGAAGCAAAAGCCTCGTTGATTTCAATATGGTCAATCTGATCCATGCTCAGGCCGGCCTTGGCTAGTGCCTTTTGGGTGGCAGGCATGGGGCCGGTCAGCATGCGAACAGGGTCGACTCCAGCTAGCGCAAAGCTGCGGAACTTGGCGCGAGGGGTGAGGCCCAACTCTTTTGCCTTCTCGGCGCTCATGATGAGCGCTGCCGAAGCGCCATCGCAGATCTGCGAGCTGTTACCTGCAGTGACTTTGCCGTCCTCCATAAATGCGGGCTTGAGGTTTGCTAGCCCCTCGGCAGTGGTTCCTGCACGGATGCCCTCATCGCGGGTATGCATGGTGTCGAGCACCGTGACTGCGCCGGTCTCTTTGTCGCGAATTTTGGACACAACGGGAATGATCTCGTTATCGAATCGCCCTTGTTCGGTAGCTGCCTCTGCGAGTTGCTGGGAACGGGCGCCGAAGGCATCAAGATCGGCTCGGCTGAGCCCTGCCTCATTCGCAATAATCTCGGCAGAGAGTCCCTGCCCAACTAGGCCCTTATTGCCTTCAAGGAGTTCGACTTCGCTGTAGCGGTCCCAAGCTGCTCCAAACGGAAAACCGATGTTCTTGCCAATCGAGCCGCCCATCGGGACCAGGCTCATGACCTCGACTCCAGAAGCGATCACCACGTCATATGCCCCGGCCATGACGCCTTGTGCAGCAAAGTGGTACGCCTGCTGTGAGGATCCACACTGCCGATCGATGGTGGTAGCTGGAACAGACTCAGGGAACCCAGCGGCGAGTACTGCGTTGCGACCAACGTTGAGAGCTTGCGCGCCTGCCTGCATCACGCAGCCCATGATCACGTCGTCGATGAGCGCAGCATCAAGACTATTGCGCTCGGCTAGGGCCTTGAGGGCTTCTGCTGCTAGGTCAACTGGGTGCCAGCCAGCTAGTGCGCCGTTGCGTTTTCCGCCAGCGGTACGAACCACATCGATGATGACTGCCTCAGGCATAGCTGCTCCTTGGTCCCCAACATCAGTCAACTTGACCGATCGGTCAAGAGTCTGATGCTTTCTCGGCCCGGGGTCAAAGCGCGCTGTGCAGTGACATGGTTCATAGCAGTACAGTTCCTGTGTCCGTTCAGCCGCTCAAGCTGCAGCGACGCCAAGTAATGCGCCAATCGACTAGTCGCAGCAGGGGATGAGATGACCACGCTTACGTTTGAAGAAATCAATGAGATGGTTGCGGGCCGCACCGTGGCAACCGAGTTCCTCGGAACCCTTGCAGCCCACGGAGACCGAACGGCTCTGCGATGGATGACTGCTGAGCAAACCTGGGATTCCATGACCTTCAGCCAGATGGCAGACCGGGCCGCACGAGCAGCTGCTGGCCTTCGGGCACTCGGAGTTGAGCCAGGGGATCGTGTCCTGCTGATGATGCGCAACATCGCTGAGTTCCACTACCTGGATCTTGCCGTGCTCTTCTTGGGAGCGACGCCGGTGTCGATCTATAACTCCTCGGCCGCCGATCAGGTGGCTTACCTTGCGGGGCACTGCTCTGCCAAGCTGGCAATCGTCGAGAACGAAGGGTTCTTGTCGAAGTTTATAGAAGTGCGAGATCAGCTCCCGGCTCTGCAAAGCATTGTCGTGCTGCTGCCTACATCTGAGCTTCCGACTGGAGTAGCTGGACCAAACGCACTGACTGACCCCGAGCCTCTTGACCTTGTTGAGGCTGCAAAAATCGGTTCCCCCGAAGATCTCGCCACAATCATCTACACCTCTGGTACCACCGGGCCGCCCAAGGGCGTCATGTTGTCGAACTACAACGTGGTGTGGACCATGGAAGCGTTTCTGCCTGT
>WLLG01000241.1 GCA_009700815.1 Actinomycetota bacterium | reverse complement strand
GGGACTGTTGCGCTGGCGGCCTGAGTGGGGTTCGCAAAGCGGAAGCCTGCAGCTTGAATAGCAGCTTGCGCTTGGGCGAGCGGCTGGCCAACAACATCGGGCACGAGTTCCTCGCCCACGCCCTTCGAGACCATGAGTTCAACAACTGATCCGACTGCCACTGGAACGAGCGCCGCCGGGCTCTGGCTGATGACGGTTCCCGAGGCAATATCTGCGCTCTCTTGGGGAGTGATCTTGACGAGCAGCCCCTTTGCTATCAGTTGCTTCTCCGCCTCGGCTTGAGCCAAGCCAGTCACATCAGGAAGCTCAACAGTCTCGATGCCCGAAGACACCACCAAGTTGACTGTGCTGCCAGACTTGACGGTCACATCTTTGCCGGGATCCTGCGAAATCACGAGGTCTACGGCAATTGTTGCCGATGGTTCCGTGGTCACCTTAGGCACAAGGTCTGCGTCCTTCAATTGCGTCTCTGCTTCGGCTCGAGTCAGCCCGATCAGACTCGGAACGGCTACATCTGCTCCACCTGAACTGTTGACAAACCAAAACAGCAGACCGCCTAAGGCCAACAAGAGCACGACCAGAATGCCAATAAACAGAGCTGTCTTTGGCTTCTTTTCTTCCTCTTCTTCTTCCACAGGGTCTACCGCTGGGACTGCAGCACCTACCGTGGTTGCTGGCTGCATGGTGGTAGCCATCGCAGCAGCAGCGCCGCCAAGCGCCACTGCAGCAAGTGCAGCATCGCGCTCAGCCACGGTTTGTTCACCGCCCAAGAAGCGGCCCAGATCCATGCGCAGATCCTCGGCCGAGGCGTAGCGATCATCAGGCTTCTTCTGAAGCAACTTCATGATGATTGCCTCAAGGCCAGGTGGCAGGGTGGGTATCAGCGTCGAGGGTGCAGCGGGCTGATCCTGAACGTGTTTATACGCGATTGCCAACGGCGTATCTCCGGCGAATGGCGGACGACCGGTGACCATCTCGTATAGAACGACACCAAGGGAATACAAATCAGAACGAGGGTCAACTGAAAGACCTTGGGCCTGCTCCGGAGAAAAATAGGTTGCGGTACCCATCACCGATCCGGCCTGAGTCAGGTCGTCGTCGGGACTCGAAAGCGCTCGGGCAATTCCAAAATCGGTGACCTTTGCTTGGCCTGATTTGGTCAGCAACACGTTTCCGGGTTTGACATCTCTGTGCACCACCCCACGTGAGTGCGCAAACCCCAACCCGCCAGCAACCTCAGAGGCAATCTCAGCAGCTCGGTTGGGATGCAGCGGACCATCTGCTCGCAACACCTGCGCAAGGGACGGGCCATCTACGTACTCCATGACAATGAAGTACGTGCCGTCTTGTTCTCCCCAATCAAATACTCCAACGATATTGGCGTTCGATAACCCAGCAGCAGCCTGGGCCTCTCGGCGGAACCGCTCAACGAATGAGGGGTCAACTGCAAACTCGGGAACAAGTTCTTTGACTGCCACAGGGCGATCCAAAGAGCGGTCTCGAGCCAGATACACCTGCGCCATGCCGCCTCGGGCTAGGCGACGATGAATCTCGTAGCGATCGTTTAAAACACGTGGTGGTTGATCAGACATGCGTCCTCCAGAGTAGGGCTCCGAGCGTTGCTACTGCGTCATACAAGCTCATCCGGGCATCAGGGCAGCCTCGAGCACTTGTTTGGCAATCGGCCCGGCAACTCGGCCACCTGTCGAGCCCGAGGCGCCATCGACTCCTTGCACCATCACTGCCACGGCAATGGTTGGGGCCTGACCTGTCGGACCAGCGAAAGCAATGATCCATGCATGCGACTGCGGCGGGTCAAGACCGAGCTGTGCTGTTCCGGTTTTGCCACCAACATCAAAGCCGGGAAGAGCCAGAATCGAGGCCGTGCCGTCGGTTACCACGCTGATCATTCCCCGCCGCAAAATCTCGGCATTCTCGGGACTCATCGAGTCGCGCCAGGGGCTATCTGCATAGCTGCCAACCACTGCACCGTCACGGGCGCGGATCTCGCTCATGACATGCGGCACCATGATTCGTCCCTTGTTTGCCACGCCGGCGGCAACGAGCGCCATCTGCAACGGTGTCGCCGCAACATCATTCTGGCCAATACCTGTTTGTGCCAACGCAGGCGTGTCTTCATAGACCGGAGCGGCTCCCTCGGGTGTGCTCACCAACGAACCAAAGTTGGTGGGATAGACAGAGGTGGCTGGTCGAGTCAGGTCGATCGGCGGGGCATCATTAAATCCTGCCGCCTCGGCTGCAGCAATCATGGGGTCGGGCCCCAGAGTCTCGGCTGCCATTTGGGCAAATGAGGAGTTGCAAGATTTCTGCAGAATCACAAAGAGCGTGCCGCCACAGAGGTTGCCATCAAAGTTTTTGATAGGACGCGTGGTGAGTGGCGGGGTGTAGGACTGCACTACTGGGTAATCCGGTGTCGTCTCGGTGACCTTGTTGGAAGTCAGTCCAGCCGCGGCCGTCACAATCTTGAAGGTGGACCCTGGGAAATAACGTTCCTGATAGGCCCGAGAAAGAAGCGGCTTAGATGGTGCGGCATCAAGCAGAGTCTTGACGTCCACTGCCTCTTCCCCCTGATTAGCCGAAATCACATTTGGGTCATAGGTGGGATTGGAGTACATCGCGATGATGTCGCCCGTGCGAGGGTCGAGCGCTACCACCGAACCGTTATTCCCGCCCAGAGCGTCCCTTGCAGCGCGCTGCACTTGCCCGCGCAGGGTCAGCACTACATCACCTTCGCTGGACTGATCAGCAAAAAACCCAGACAGTTCGTGCAGTTGCAAAGACGGTGTGCGGCCGGTCAGTTCTGCGTTGTACACGCGCTCTACGCCAGTGGATCCCAAGCGGAACGAGTAATACCCCGTGACGTGGGCAAACAACTCACCCTCTGGGTAGGCCCTCTGATAACGCAACTCGGAGCGCACGACCACCGAGGTGGCAGCAATCTCCCCCTCGGCAGTAACGATATCTCCGCGAGGCTTATTGAAGTCTCGTAGCTGTGCCCGGGTGTTTTCCGGGCGGTCGTTATACGCACCTGCCTGAAGCACTTGGATCTGGTTCAGCTTGAGGAACGCTGCGAAGTAACACAGCATGATCACGATTCCCAGAATCTTGATTTGCCGGTTCATCGGGCAACTAACGGTTCTGGTGTTTTGCGCGCCGTTTGATCAGAGATGCGCACAAGTAAGGCCAACAGGATGTAGTTCGCAACCAAGGAGGAGCCGCCGTATGAGACGAAGGGAAGCGTCACTCCGGTGAGCGGGAGTAAACGGATGACTCCGGCAATAATGATGAACGCCTGAAAAGCAATCAGGGTGGTCAGGCCAACGGCGAGCAGCGAGCTAAACGGGTCCGAGGACCGTTGAGCTACACGCAGTCCGCTCCCGGCTAACAACAAAAATGCACAGAGCACTGCAGTTACGCCGAGCAAGCCAAGTTCCTCGCCGATGACTGCAAAAATAAAGTCGGATTCATCGGCTGGGATGCGCCCCGCAATTCCCAGACCCGGCCCCGTGCCAGTTGTGCCACCCCAGGCCAAGGCATAGGCACCTTGGATCACCTGAAACCCTTTTCCGGATGGGTCAGACCACGGGTTGATCCAGATGGTGACTCGAGTCTGTACGTGCGAGAACATTCGCCAAGCTGCATACGAACTGGCCGAGAACAGCAGTACCCCAACAGCCAAATAGCTTCCTCGCCCGGTGGCCACCCAGAGCATCACAATAAAGAGAACAAAGAACAGCAGCGCCGAGCCAAGATCTTTTTCGAACACCATCACAATGAGCGAGAAACCCACGGCCACAAGAATGGGGGCGAAGTATTTAGGGTCGGGCGTATTGATTCGGCCAATTCTGAACGTGGCCACCCCAAGCAGCTCGCGCCGATCTACCAAATAGCCGGCAAAGAATATGGCCAACGCAATCTTGGCAAGCTCACCAGGCTGAAACCCGACCGGGCCGAGCGAAACCCAAATGCGGGACCCATTGATGCTTCGACCAACCCCGGGCAGCAACGGCATTATCAGTAAGAGCACGCCGATCAGGCCAAAGGTGTAGCGGTACCGCTGCAGGAACCGAACATCTCGGACCACGATCAACGTTGCGATATAGCCAAAAATTCCTACTGCAGTCCACAGGGCCTGCAGCCCTGCAAGGTCTCCGTCGAGCCGCGCAATGAACACGTATCCCAACCCATTGAGCAACGCAGCAAGCGGCAGAAACAGTGGGTCTGAGGTTGGGGCAAATTTGCGGTTCGCAAGGTGCGCCAGAATCGGCAGCGCAACAATCACACCCAGAAACGGAACTATGTCTGCTGGTAGCGAGGCGCTCTTGCCCAAGCTGGCCAATGCGTACGTCCCACAGATCACCAGAACGGCCAGAATGAGCAGACCAAGCTCGGTGG
>WLLG01000240.1 GCA_009700815.1 Actinomycetota bacterium | reverse complement strand
TTGACCGGCGTTGCGACCTTGTGCTTCGCAGTGAGTTGAAGGGAATCAACGACTCGAAGAATCTCGTCAAAGTTGCGGCCAGTTGACGCTGGATACGTGATGATCAGCTTGACCTTGTTGTCTGGACCAATGACGAACACCGAGCGGACAGTCAGAGTGTCGCTGGCATTCGGGTGAATCAGGTCGTACAGGTCGGAGACCTTACGGTCAGTATCGGCAATGATCGGAAAGTTCACTGCCGAGCCCTGAGTCTCTTCAATGTCAGCTGACCATGCAGCGTGATTCGTGAGTTCATCTACGGACAGTCCGACTACCTTGACGTTGCGCTGGTCCCATTCGGGCTTCAGGCGAGCAACGGCTCCAAGTTCGGTGGTGCATACAGGGGTGAAGTCCTTGGGGTGAGAAAACAGGATTGCCCAGCTATCGCCCTTCCAATCGTAGAAGTCGATCTCGCCATCGGTGGTAGCGGCAGTGAAGTTGGGTGCGGTATCGCCGAGTTGAAGAGCCATGTCTTGGGCCAGCTTTCTATGGGTGTTCGGGGGATACATCCAGAGGCATGTATTCCTGACCAACCTAGTCGGGTTTATGGAAAAGTCAATACTGGCTTGCCATTCTGAGAAAGTGCAAACTTTTGTTAGCAAAGACGTTGACAGAGTGAGCAGTGCTAACTACAGTTAGCAGAACAGTTAGCAGTACCCCACCAAGCAATACCCCCAAGAAGAAGGAGATCAAATGACTACCGTGATTACACGCATGACAGAGGTACAGGATCAGGTCATCAAGGCCATCAACAGTGTGAACGAACCACTCACTGACGCAATTACAACCGCCGTCAACTTTGTGGTCGAGAACGTCCCGCAGATTCCTGCCGTTCCGTTCGCCGAGAAGTTCCCTACCCCCAAAGACTTGATCAACAACCAAGCCAAGTTTGCATCCAAGCTTGTAACCACCAACAAAGCAGTGGCACTCAGCGCAGCAACTGCAGCACAGCCACTCACCGATCAGTTGCTTGACCGCAAGTCCGGTCCAGTACGCACCAAGGCTGCAGCCTGAGACGTAGTAGGCCCAGACTCAATTAGCCCTGACTTGATCGGCAGCCCTGACTCGTTCAGCAGCGTTGATTAAGTAAGCAACTGAATAACTAGCGAAGTGAACGGCCCAGGATCTGTGGCCGTTCGTTTCGCGTCTGGGGCTTGGTTATTGGGTTGGGCCTGTCATCCGTTTCGCGGCTTGGCTCACTTAGAGATTCGTGCGAAACGTTCTTTGTATTTCAGCGCTGGAGTCTCGACGTAATTCCAAGACAGCACCGAGACTCCGATGGTCACGGCAAATGCAATCGGAAACGTGACTAACAGAGCCATCTTGGGGCGGCCCACAAACACATTCTCAAAAAAGCTCAGGATGACAAAGTAAATCAACAGGTGCCAGATGTAGATGCCGTAGGAGCGCTTGCCAAACCATCGACATATTGGCAGAGCAAGCAGGGATGCAAACTTGGCCTGCGGACGCCGGACAAGATCAAGAATCCACAGCGCCATGGCGATCACGGTCAAGTTGTAGAACAAACTGACAAACGGGGCGAAGGGCGTGAACCCGCCAAGGCAGAGCGTCATTGCAAACATCACCAGGGCGATATTGCCGCCGATGGGCAAAAAGCGTTGCAGAGCTGCCGAGTTCTTTGCGGGGTCAAGGCGAAAGATCATCGCTACAAGACAGCCCAAAACCAGCGAGTCTGGTCGCAGAATGGAGAATCCGAAGAGGAAAGATTCAAACGTCTTCCCTCCGAGTTCAGGGGTAAGAGTCATGCGTAGTACGGGCATGATGATGACCACGGCAAACATGCCAACGAGCAAGGCATTCATGCGGCGGGCCTTGCCGGCCTTCATTGCTGCAATCAACAACAGTGGCCAGACAAAGTAGAACTGCTCCTCAAGGGAGAGTGTCCAGAGCTGTACCAGTGCTTGGCCCTCGACTCCGACCCAAGCAATTAAGAAGTCGTAGACGTAGAACGCTGCGGCTAAGAACTCGACGACGTATTGCTCCCTTTCAGCACCACCGAAGAGCAGGGCGAAGACCAGAAACACTGCGAGCAGTGTGTACACCGCCGGGAACAGCCTAAAGACTCGCCGCAGGTAGAAGTCGCGTAGCGAGATTGCCCCGCGAGCGGCCCGTTCTTCGAACATCAGCGTGGTAATCAAGAATCCCGAGAGCATGAAGAACATGTCCACCAAGATGGGTGCGCCATCTAGGTACCTGCTGCCCATGAAGTGAAACGACATGACGAGCACAACGCTCACTCCACGCGCTCCATCAAGGGCAGGGTTCCAACCAAGTTTGCGCTCGGTTGGCCCTGCGAGCTTGGCCGTATAGCTGGTGTTGGTCATGTGGGAGTCGTCATGTGGGAGCCGTCATGTGGGAGTCGTCATGTGGGAGTAGAGCTTGTCGATTGTGGATCTTGTGGACGTTTGTAGCGCGTGTCTTTGATGCGCAGGAATGGCTGCTCAATAAAGCGGTACGAGGCGATTCCTGCGAGCACACCCAGAGTGGCCCCGATCAAACCCAGAACTAGGCGCCTCAATCCAAACACGCCGTCCATCAGAGCAAGGAACGGGTACAGCACCGGGATATGCCACAAGTAAATACCGTAGGAGCGCTGGCCTAGCCATTGCAGATGGCGATGGGCGAGTCCCCGTGAGATGAGGCTCTCTTGGCGCAAGTACAGGTCAAGAATTAGTGGAGCAAGTAGCAACAAGCAGACTTGGTACATCGGTCCGCCGAACAACTCAAAGCCAGGTGCGCGATCCCCAAGGGCGATGAACCCCAAGAAGCCAATCCACCCGAGTGCGCCGCCGATGGCAATCCAGCGGCGCCACTGCGCAGTAATCGGCCGAGGAATTGAGCGAATAAAGAAAGCCAGGAGGCAGCCGTACACGATCATGTCGGGCCGAGCTGAAGCTAAGCGGTAGACGATGCCCTGCCATGTCGGGTCGTTTTCGTCAGAGAAGGTCACTCCATCAGGGCCAAGAATGACAATCTCGGATTGGAAGATCACACGCGTGCTCATCACCACGACGATAAAGATCACGGACCCAATGATGAGCTTCAAGTCTGAACTGCGCCGACGCAGCCGCATTGCTGCAAAGAAGATAAGTGGCCAGATGAAGTAGAACTGTTCTTCTACGGTCAGGCTCCAGGTATGGCCAAGGACGCCGTCAAGTGTTGCTGGCATAAAGGCCGCAACGATGTAGTAGCAGTAGGTCGCGGCAGCGAGTGGTTCGATCCACCAGGTATGAAGGCGTTCTTGGGCTGCAGGGACAAAGTTGATAGCGAAGATGATCATCAGGGTGGACACAAAGATCATTAGGTACATCGCAGGGAACAAGCGAAGCGCTCTGCGCTGGTAGAACCGCCGCAAGTCGTTGGTCTCGGTGGCCTTGCGTTCGTCCATCAGCAACGTAGTAATGAGGAACCCGCTGGCAACAAAAAACCAGTCAATGATGATGGGGGAGCCGCGCAGAAAGTCAGTGACAAGTGCGTGATAGAGCACTACCTGCAGCACGAACAGGCCTCGAAAACCATCGAAGGCGGGGATGTGGCCGAGCTTGGGCCCGTCCACATTGATCAATCGGTTGTCGGTTACCCCCACAGACAAGTTCTGCCCCTCGGCTGTTCAAGGTCCATCAGCTGTTCAGGACCAAGCAATAATTCAGGATACGGCCGTAGAGCAAAGATGCAGCATGCTCAGACGTCAAGTATGTCGCGATCCACGAGTTCTGAGTGATCGAGCAGAAATTGCCGGCGGCGAGCAACGTCGGTTCCCATGAGCGTCTCGAAAAGGTCGCCTGCGTCAATGAGGGCCTTGGCGTCATCCATGGTGATGCGTCTCAGGATGCGGGTTTCTGCATCGAGACAGGTAACTGCGAGCTCCTCGACGTCCATCTCTCCGAGACCTTTGAACCTAACCCACTGAAGGTTCTCTGCTTTTCTGTTGCCGCTACTCAACTCTGCCGTGAGGCGATCTTTGTCTGCATCCGAAAATGCATGCACGACTTTGTCGCCCACCTTGACGGTGTAGAGCGGCGGTTGGGCTGCGAAAACTCGTCCAGCTTCGAGTAGCGGCCGCATGTAGTGGTACATCAGGGTGAGTAAGAGGCACCGGATGTGGCTGCCATCGACATCGGCATCGCACAGAATGATGATCCGGCCGTATCTGGCCTGATCCAAGTTGAAGTCCGCACCAGATCCGGCGCCAACTGCAGTAAAGAGCGCCTGCGCTTCGGCATTTTCGATGACCTGTTTCAGCGTTGATTTGCCGGCATTGACTACCTTGCCGCGAAGTGGCAGCACTGCCATGTATTCGGCATTACGGCCAGCCTTTGCGGGGCCGGCAGCTGAATCGCCCTCGACGATGAGCAACTCGG
>WLLG01000024.1 GCA_009700815.1 Actinomycetota bacterium | reverse complement strand
TACTGCAAGAGGCTCGTGAACCTGAACCGTTGCGCATGACCCAAGTGGGGCTCCAACCTCGGTCACAGTAATCTCGGTGAGCTCTTGCTCGTGTGCTCGAAGCGCATCATCGAGTTGACGCAGAACCCGAACCCGGAGAGCTACATCGTTGGCCCAGTCCGTTTCATCAAATGCACGGCGGGCGGCGCTGAGTGCTTCTTCACCATCGGCTGCAGTTGCATTCGGTGCCGTCCCCGCAACCTGGCCAGTAGTGGGGTTGATGTTGTCGAAGGTTGCGCCACCGGTTGCTGCTCGGAGGTGGCCGTCGATAAGTAAGCGGTGATTACTGGTGAGTGAACTCATGACTTATTCTGCCCTTGTTCGTAGTTGAGTGGCTGACGAATCGGCACGCGCATCATCGAGAAGTCTGCTGCAGCGATGATGTGATCATCTTCGTCATACACCTTGCACTCCACCACGATCAGTTGACTACCGATGCGAACCACATCAGCTTTAGCTACAACCTGTGCGGTTCTGGGCCGACCTAGGTACCGAACATGCATGTCTGCAGTGACCAGCGATTCTTTCTCGGGGTCAAAGTCAGTTGCCCGTGCTGCGGCTAAGGCGCAGGCCAGGTCAACCATCGTTGCGATTGCACCACCATGAAGATTGGCCGTGAACCCAAAAGCTCCGGGCAGTACTGGCATGACAACCTCGGCATGCTGTGAACCCTTTTCTGGGTAGGTCCAGGTCAGGCCCAAGAGGGTGTGAAGCGGGATCTCTCCTGCTTGGGCTCGCCGCTGCGCAGACTCTGCGCTGATGGAATTGCTATCGGACACGGGTGATTCCTATCGAGGTGTGAGGACGGGGGCTGCCCAGCAATTGCGGGCTTCGGCTTGAGGGATGGCAGAAAGCGATCACCGGGGGCCACCTCGGGTTCCCGGCCATCGTGACCCGCCGATGGTATTTGCGAAGGGCCAGAAGGCTTCTGGGTCGAGGGGACCCTCGAGCGTGATTTCTCTGCCAGTGTGGCGATTGGTTACCAACTCCGCTGTGGCAGGGCCCAACATTGGCAAGAGTTCGGTGTACGGATCCCAAGAACTTTCTGTCAGAGTCAGCGTTCCGTCGAGTGTTTCGGTGTGCGTGGTGGAGCCGTTGGTGCGAACTCGAACCACGTGCGGTGCAAAGTCATAGGAACGTTCTTTGCCCCCAACGGCTCGAGAGGATTTGATCCACCATTCGTTCTCTTCGAACTCCTCGCCCGTTGGCTCTGGGGCTGCAGTCACGCTGCCCTCAAAGCGCAAGAAGGTGGTTCCCTGATGCGTGCATGACGCGTGAATCTGATCCTCGAGCCTGAACAGCCGCACCTGGCAGGGGAACTTGGGCTGACCGTTTGTTTCTCGGCTGATGAAGATGGCGGCCTCTTGATCGATTCCGATTCCGAGCGTGTAGTTGCCGGCCACGCCGTTATAGGTTGCTGGAATCTTGGTACTGACCCCGAATTCGGGTTCGCCGTGCACCGGAACGCAGTAGATGCTGATCTGCACCGTTGAGTCTGAAGTCGGGTTAAGCCCTGGGGGCAACAGGGCAGCAATACAGTCCGGGTCGGTCGGGTAGTTCAGAACCAATTTGGGCCAGCCGGTAATGGCTGCTGGGCGAACCAGTGGCTGATCAGTCATGTCTTGCTCTCTTGTTTTTTGCTCGGGCCCGGCTCGGCCGTGATGAAGTGAAGGATCAGCGCTCGAATGCTCTGTTGGAACAGTGAGAATATGTCCGGTGGTTCGCAGAGAGCCCGGGTGGTTTCGGCATCGATCTGCTCATCGATGACCTCGGACCACAGCACCGAGGAACGGTACTCGGCAGAAATGCTCGCCTCATTACGAAACGCCACTACCAAGAATCCGGCAGTGCACATCAGGATTGCGCGCAGAGCATCTCGCAGCGCTGCTCCGCTCAGCCCAGCAGCCTGCAACTCCCGAGCCAAAGCCAACTCAAGGGGCATCGCGAGCAACGAAGTGGCGCCAACCTGATGGGCCAGTGCGGTCACGTTCCGGTGAGCTAACGCGCTACTCCAAATGTGTTCGCTCACCGATTGAATACGCTCAGCCGGGTTCTGGCCCTCAATGGTGATCTCCGCTTGCTGCGCGGACAGATGTCGAATGAGCGCCAGAATCAGATCATCTCGGCCACCAACATGGTGATAGATGGTGGTGGTGGTCACCCCGAGTTCGGCCGCCAGCTTGCGCATGCTCAGCGCCTCGGCTCCCCGAGTCTCTACGAGTTGTAGAGCCGCCACCACGACATCCTCGTAATCCAGTCCGGCGCGCTTTGCTGTGCCCGTGGCCTGATTCTGTGGCTTGGTGGTTGCTGCGGCAGCAGTGGTGGTCACGTGAGGTGGCTTTTCTGTAAATGGGTTACGAGAAGGACAGGGTTGCCATGCGGGCGGGGTTCTGTAACAGTGTGCAAGAATACTAGGACAGTGTGCAAGTAATTGCCTGCAAAGTGCCCAAGCCTGCAAAGTGGCCAGTACAAGTCGGAGGAACTGATATGCCCAACCCGCTCGAGGGAGTCGATACAAGCAACGACCCATATGTGATCGTCTCCTCAGACACTCACGCAGGTTTACAGGTTGGCGAGTACCGGGAGTACTTGGACTCACAGTTTCACCCTCAGTTTGATGAGTGGGTGCTTGAGCGACATAACCACCGTCGACTCGTGGAAGAGATGAACGGCGAGTACGTAGCGAAGTGGGAGGGCGAGAATGAAGAGGGCCTGCGAGGTGCGTTTGATCCGGTGATTCGCGATAAGGCTCTTGATGCTGATGGCATCGCTGGCGAAGTGATCTTTGCCGATGGTGACTCTGTGACTGGCCAAGAGTCACCACCCTTTGGTGCTGGTCTTGCTGCGGGGCAGATCACCGACCCGGCCTTGGCCTTTGCTGGTGCCCGCGCACATAACCGCTGGCTCGAAGAGTTCTGTGCCACCAATCCCAATCGGCGAGCTGGGGTTGCGCTGGTGCCGATCATTCATGACATCGAAGAGTCCGTCAAAGAGATTCAGGCTCTAGCTGGCAAGCCCGGCATCAAGGGGGTCATGGTGCCGACCATGTGGCACGACAAGCCCTCGTATGGCCACCCCTCCTATGACCCAATCTGGGCAGCATGTGAAGAAGCCGGCTTAGTAGTTCATACGCACTCTGGTGAGGGGGATTGGGATAGCTACAACGACAACATTGCGCAGTTTGTGTTAGAGGTTCCGTTCTGGACGCACCGGATTTTGTGGCAACTGTTGTTGTCAGGAAAGTTCGACAAGTTCCCTGGCCTTCGCTACGCAGTAGTGGAGTGCGGCTCGTATTGGTTGGGTGACCTTCTGTGGAAGGCCGACACAACCTTCGGGGCTAACGGCAAGGTCAAGAAACTCAACTCCCGCACCAAAGGCCTGATGAAGCGCCTGCCATCTGAGTACCTCGGCGAGAACGTCTTTATTGGCGCATCCACCATGAGCCGTGAAGAGATTCGACGCAGGCATGTGAACGGCATTGACGCACTCATGTGGGGGACTGATTACCCGCACCCCGAAGGCTCTTGGCCAAATACGGTTGAACGACTCGAAACTGACTTCCAGAAGGTCTCTATCGAGGACACCAGGTTGCTGCTCGGGCTCAACGCCGTGAAGTGTTACAACCTTGACCTAGCTGCACTCACCAAGATTGCTCAAGACGTCGGGCCGACTCCCGAGAAGCTCAATCAGGATCCCTCCTTGCGCACGGCCCCCGGCGCGATTCGTGAAGCACGCTGGTGGTTCGATGACTACGGCATGGAATGGCCCGGCTGATCATGACCGCTCAACTTGAAGAACTTCAGATTGATGGCGCAGTCGCAGTGGTTACTGGTGGTGCAAACGGCATTGGTAAGGCGATTGTCACAGCGCTGCTCGGTGCGAATGCGACCGTGGTCATCGCCGATATCGAAGAGGCTGTTTTATCTGCCACGGTTGCCGAACTGTCTCCCTTGGGCGCAGTAACTGGCATCCAAACCGACGTGACCGATGAGTCCTCGGTGACTGCCTTGGCCGATCAAGTCTTTGAGCAGTTTGGCCGCTGCAACTTGTTGTTCCTGAATGCCGGGGTGACCTCGGGTGGTGGGGGACTGCCCTGGGAGCAAGAGCCAAATGACTGGCGCTGGTGCTTTGGGGTCAACGTGTTTGGCACCGGTATCTGTAGCTCTGTCTTTATTCCGCGCATGATCAAGTCGGCGCAGCCGGGGCAGATCATTGTGACCTCCTCCAAAGATGGTGGTGTTGCGCCCGTACCAACGGCATCGATCTATGCAGCTTCGAAGGCTGCGCTGACCTGCTTTGCCGAGTCGCTGGATCACAACCTGATCAACAACAACACGGCTCTGCGAGCCTCGGTGTTTTATCCCTCGGGTGGGCTGCTCGATACGGGCTTGTACTCGGCTGCTAGAAATCGTCCCGAGCATCTGCAGCGTCAGGGCGCTGGGACTGGGCGAGGAAGCATGAGCTTTGATGAACTCGTTGCCCGTGTAGCGAAAGCAACGGGCAAGGATCCTGCAGTGGCCGACCTAGACGAGTTGGCTGAATTTGTGGTCGAGGGTGTGCGCAAGCGCAGGTTCATCATTGCTCGAGATTTGGATGCCACCGCAGAGCTGCTACACCAGCGTGCAGATGCAATTGGACGAGGAGATTTGCCTCCGCAGCACGGGCTAGTTCTGGGCTAGTAGCGGGCTAGTAGCGGGCTAGTAGCGGGCTAGTTCTGGGCTACCGCGAACTAGTCGCGAGTTGATGTGGGCCTCAGTGCGGCAGCGAAAACCGCAGCGACCTCGGTTGCGTAACCCGTCGTGGCAGTGCTGCCGAGCTGCACCACGGACATCAGCAACGCCAACATGATCGCAACGATTCCGTTTGCCATGACGAGTGGGTCGACATCGGGTCGTATGGTCCCAGCGGTTTGCTCGGATTGCAATCGTGTAGCGCATGCCGCTCGCAACTCTTTGAGTGCCGGAATCTCTAGGACTCGATCCGTTGCCTCGGGCTCTAGGCCGGCGAGGAGCCGCCGTGACAACGGGTGCTGCTCGGCCGTGGCTACCAGGGTGAAGAACAGGCGCTGCTGCCAGTCGGCCTCGGGTTGCTTCCGGCTGCTTCGTGAATCGGTCACGAAAGCAAGGCCTTCTTGGATGTGAGCTGCAACGTCTTGGTCTACTGCTGCCAAGAACAGCGCCTCTTTGTTTTTGAAGTAGGCAAACGCAATCGTTCCCCCTACCCCAGCATCACGCGCGATATCTGCAACCGAGGTTGAGCGGTAGCCGCTTCGCGCAAAGCGAAGCACTGCTGCATCAAGGATTGTCCGGCGGGTCTGTTGCCCTTTGCGTGTCTGAGACTCAAGAACAGGGGAATCCACGGATTTATCTTTAGCATAAAAATTGAGTAATTGACGAAAGTACTCAAATCGCATAGTTTTTGAATCTGAGGAATTACTCCCATCTGGGAGTCTCTGCCCATTTCACTAGCGAAGGCTCGGACACTATGGAAACTCTTGATGCTCAAGACCCACAGAAGCCTGCGGAACACCTTGATGTCTTAATTGTTGGGGCTGGGTTGTCAGGGATCTCTGCGGCGCACTTTGTGAAGACCGAGTGCCCATGGGCAAGCTACGCACTCTTTGAGGCAAGAGATTCAATCGGGGGAACCTGGGACTTGTTCCGCTACCCGGGAATCCGCTCCGACTCAGACATGTTCACGCTTGGATTCTCGTTCCGACCTTGGCAAGGCGAAAAGTCCATTGCTGATGGCGAATCAATCCTGCAGTACATCAAAGACACAGCTGCAGAAGAGGGCATTGATCGCAAAATTCGGTTTGGCCACAAAATCATTTCTGCTGATTGGTCCTCGGCAGACTCGCTCTGGCGGATCACTGCAGAGCGAAGCAGCAGCGGCGAACAATTTGAACTCACTGCAGGCTTCTTGTACTCCTGCACGGGCTACTACCGATACGATCACGGCTATCAACCAGAGTTTGCAGGCCTCGAGGACTTTCAGGGCGCAGTCATTCACCCCCAGCAGTGGCCCGCTGACTTGGACTACGTAGACAAGAACGTTGTTGTAATCGGCAGTGGAGCGACAGCGGTGACGCTGGTCCCCTCACTGGCTCGCACGGCCAAACACGTCACCATGCTGCAGCGTTCGCCAACGTATATTGCAACCCTTCCCGCCAAGAATCCGATTGCTAATTCGCTGCGTAAATACCTGCCTAATAAAGTGTCGGGGCCAACTATCCGCTGGATGCTCGCGCTGCAGACGCAAGCCTTCTACACACTCAGTAAACGTCGCCCGGAATTTGTCAAGAAGACGCTCCTGAAGGAAGTAACGAAGCGTTTGCCCGATGGCTACGACGTAGAGAAAAACTTCACCCCGAGCTATAACCCTTGGGATCAGCGAGTTTGTGTGGTTCCTAACGGCGACCTCTTCAAGGCGATGCGGGCGGGTTCGGCCGAAGTGGTGACTGACACGATTGATACCTTCACCAAACAGGGAGTCTTGCTGAACTCGGGAACTGAACTGCCAGCGGACATCGTTGTTACGGCAACTGGCCTTGAGCTGCTGTTCCTAGGAGGAATCGAACTATCGGTAGATGGCGAGCAAGTCGATATTGGGAGCAAGCTCACCTATAAGGGCATGATGCTCGAAGGCGTTCCCAATCTAGGGGTTGCGATTGGCTACACCAATGCGTCATGGACACTGAAATGTGAATTGACCTGTGCCTATATCTGCCGGCTCCTGAACCGTATGCATGATGATGGTTACTCGCAGTGCACGCCCAAGAATTCCGATGGTGCAATGGCACCCGAGCCGCTGTTAGACCTGACCTCGGGCTATGTGCAACGTTCAGCAGCGCTCCTGCCCAAGCAGGGCTCCCGCTTTCCTTGGAAGGTGTATCAGAGCTATGTGCGTGACTACCCCTCGCTCAAGTTCTCCAAATTGGATGACGGGGCCATGCAGTTTTCTGGGTCCAAGAACTTCGGTCAAGCGGGCTCCACACCAGCCAAGACGGGAGCATCACGATGAGTTTCAGGTTTGCAGGAAGCGTGGTAGCGATCACCGGCGCCGGGTCTGGAATCGGACGCGCATTGGCTCAGGATCTTTCAAGCCGGGGAGCGAACCTGTCCTTGGCAGATATTGACTCCGATGGCCTAGCCGAAACAGTTCTGCTGATCGAAGCGAACTCGACGAGCACTCTAAAAACCAAGGTCACTGCAACTGTTCTCGACGTCTCAGATAGAGATGCGGTCGAAGCTTGGGCCGCGCAAGTTGTCGAGGAACACGGCAAGGTCAACATGATTGTGAATAACGCAGGTGTTGCGCTGAGCGCCACGATCGAGGCGATGTCCTATGAGGACTTTGAGTGGTTGATGAACATCAACTTTTGGGGAGTTGTGTACGGCACGAAAGCCTTCTTGCCGTATCTGAAGGAGTCCGGTGCTGGCCATGTGGTGAACATCTCAAGCGTGTTTGGGCTTGTGAGCATTCCCACACAGTCGGCCTACAACGCAGCCAAGTTTGGTGTGCGCGGTTTTACCGACGCACTGCGCATGGAACTCGAGATTGAGCAATCCGGAGTCTCCTGCACCACGGTGCACCCTGGAGGAATTCGTACGAACATTGCGCGAAACGCTCGCACAGATCTGTCGGTGCTCTCGATTGCGGGGTCGGCCAAAGAACTGGCAGATAATTTTGATCGCATGACGCTCACCACCCCCGAAAAAGCAGCGGGGCAGATCCTGAAAGCAGTAGAAAAAAACCGACGTCGAGTACTCGTCGGGCCGGATGCCAAGGTGTTCGATCTGGTCTCACGCTTGCCCGCGCCGCTGTATCAACGAGTCCTCGTTGTCGGGTCGAAACGCTCTTGGGTCGGCAAGAAGAAGTAGACCGACAGCAGAACCGCAGGGCTTGAACGCTTACTGAGCGTGTTCGTGTTCGAGCGGCAGGTTGAGTCGAGCCACGGTTTCTTTGTCGAAGTCGAACTGAATCAGGACTGCGGTTTCATCGCCGATTACCGTTGCATCATGGCCGGGATGAATGATCACGGCCTGCGGTGCAATCAAGTCAATGCAGCACCCGTCCGGGTAATCAATGCGCATATGGCCCTCAGCAAGGAACCCCACATGGGCGTGCATGCACAACTCGGTTCCGACGATAGGTTTGAGGTTGGTGGACCACTTGTAGCCGGCCGGGTAGACCACACGTTTGATGTGTGCATCACCTGCAGAGAAGATGTCTTCAGAGACTCCTCCGACCTCTCTGCGCACAGCGCCTCCGATTGGTGGAATTAGTCTTGCTTCTGAATTGGTGTTGGGCTGCTCAGTGCTCATCGCTACAGAATAGAACCTTGGTCGGCGCGGCTGTGCGCCAAGGGTGCATCTGAATCTGAATGCAGCCCAAGGCCGCCTTGGAAGAACCAGTTGGGGTTAGGGGATGTCCCTTGCAAGGCGAACCCCAGAGAACATCCAACTCTTGGCCGGTGCAAAAAAATTACGGTAGGTCGTGCGCGCATGGCCTGCGGGTGTCGCAAAACTGCTGCCGCGCAGTACTTGTTGATTCATCATGAACTTGCCGTTGTATTCCCCGATAGCTCCAGAGCTTGCCCGGTAACCGGGGTACGGGCGATACGAAGATTCAGTCCATTGCCAGAGTTCCCCGAACCACTGCTGTGAGTCAGGCGAACTACCTGCCGAACGAGGGGCCAGTACGTCCAGGTTGAGGTGGGCGCCAGCCACCGGGGCATTGGCAGCAACCTCCCATTCGGCCTCGGTTGGCAACCTTGCGCCACTCCACCGGGCGAACGCATCGGCCTCGAACCAACTAATATTGCTGACCGGCTGTTGGGGGTTCAGCGGCTGCTTCCCAGCTAGTCCGAAGACCTTCCACTCAGTGTCTTCGGCTCGCCAGTACATCGGCGCTGCCAGTTCCTGTTCGGCAACGAGAGCCCACCCCTCGGCCATCCAAAACTCTGAGCGGCAGTATCCGCCGTCCTCTAAGAACTCCAACCACTCACCGCAGGTGATCAGTCGATCAGAAATCTCATAGGGGCTCAGATACACCTGATGCTGAGGGCGTTCATTGTCGAAACAGAATGTGGCCCTATCTGCTGGCGCAGACTCGGCTTGGCCGATTGTCGCTAGGCCGCCCTCATGGCGAAACCAATTCATCGGCGCAGGCGCAGTTGCATGCGCCACTACCTGCCCCGCTGCAGGAGCAGACGACTGCCCCGCATCAGCTCTGCCTTCATCAGCGCTGCCTTCATCAGCGCTGCCTTCATCAGGTTTGTAGGCCGGCCAAGCGGGGTGCAGTGAGAGAAGATGCAGTGCATCCATGCACAGCAACTCCTGATGCTGCTGCTCGTGATGCAGACCCAAGGTCAGCAGGTCAGCAACTTCAGCTGAACCTTCGGTTTCGAAGAGTCGGTTGAGTTCTGCATCCACGTAGCCTCGGTAGCTGCCGACCTCCTCAGCACTCGGCCGCGAAAGTAGGCCGCGTTCAGCACGCGGGTGGCGTGAGCCCAAGGATTCGTAATAGGAGTTGAACAGATGAGCAAACTCGGGATTGAACGGCTCGTAGCCCTCGAGGTGGGGCTGCAGAAGGAACGTCTCAAAGAACCAAGTGGTATGGGCGCGATGCCATTTGGTGGGTGATGCATCCGGCATGGACTGCACGGTTTGGTCCTCTGGGCTAAGCGGTGCTGCTAGCTGCTCAGTCAGTTCGCGAACGCGAAGCAGATCATCAACCTGGGTTTGGTTCTCGCTCAGCTGAGAATCAGGTTCTGAGACTTCAGGTTGGATCATCGAATTGCGAGCCACAGGGCAAAGTCCTGCGCTGAGTCCGTCCAACAGTGATGAGTTTGGAATCCGGCTTCTGTGAGTTCAGATCGAACCTGCTGAGGATCAAACTTTGTGCTGATCTCGCTCAAGAGATCCTCTCCTGCAGAGAAGGGAATCTCTAGGTCTAAGTCGCGAATCGGAACGAGTTGCTCGCGGCAAGAACGCAGGCGCATCTCGATGCACGAATCCTTCTCGTTAAAGCAAGCCACATGCTCAAAAGCATCAAGATCGAACTCTGCGTGGAGTTGGGTGTTCAGCACTGAGAGCAGATTCTTGTTAAACGCTGCAGTCACCCCAGAACTGTCGTCATAGGCGGCAATCAGCCGAGACCTGTCTTTCAGCAAGTCTGTGCCGAGCAGCAGTGAATCCCCGGGTTGCAGTATCTGAGCGAGGGATGCAAGAAAAGTTGCACGGTGAGCCGCGTCAAAGTTTCCGATCGTTCCTCCCAGAAAGGCAACCATGCGAGTTCCGCCAGCGGGGAGTGCCCAGAGGTGTTGCGTGAAGTCCCCGACGATGCCTCCAACTTCTGCTTGCGGATAGTCCGCT
Organism: Actinomycetota bacterium; assembly: GCA_009700815.1. Lineage (GTDB taxonomy): Bacteria > Actinomycetota > Acidimicrobiia > Acidimicrobiales > Microtrichaceae > IMCC26207. The sequence continues at coordinate 4,268 of WLLG01000024.1, read as the reverse complement.
TGGATGTGAGCGACAGCGTGACGCATGGTCGCCTCGGCTACGTCAAAGGCCACAAAGCGATGCAAGCTCTGCGCATCCTCAAAGGCCTGGAGTAACAACTGAGTCTTCTCAGAGGTTCCCGAGCCCAGTTCGATCAGTGTGGTGGCAGCGCTGAGTTCGCAGATTTCTGTAGCGTGGGATTCAAGGATGGCTCGTTCAGTTCTTGTGGGGTAATACTCCGCTAAGTGCGTGATCTGCTCGAACAGTTGACAGCCCTGCTCGTCATACAGCCACTTCGGGGAGAGTTCCTTTGGGTAGCCAAGCAAGCCGGCGGTTACCTCTTGGCAGAGTTCTTCTCGTTGTTGCTCCGGCGACAGGTGCACCGCTATCTGCGATGCGTCGCGCTCAGTGGCCTGAACATGAGTCATGGAAGGGGTTCCTCGGGGTGTCGGGCTGAGGGGACTCTGCCGGCGGAGTTGAATGACAAGAACCTATTGCGTAAGTCCCCTAAGGGCAGGTCGGCTTGCTCCGAGGGGCGAGCCCAAATCAGGAGAAGCAACAACATGACAAGGTTGATCCACGTGGCGCGGTGTTCGAGAAGTTGTCCGAAAGCACTCAGCGGACGCTTTCCTGCCCCATTCGCATAGGCAATCAACAAGAACCCAGCTTGGACTTGCAGGAGAAGTGCCGAGCGGGAACTCCAAGCAAGCATTGCAACCGGTAGCAGCATGGCGCCGTACCAAGGCATCACGTAGGCGGCTGAGATGCACAGGAGCAGCCCTGCTGCGGTGGCAGCCTCGCCAGGGTGGCGTGCTCGTCGGTATTGCCAGAGCACAACAACAAAACACAACAGGAGCAGCAGCAGTGAGTACCGAGAAATGTTCTGAGCTACTGCGTCAATTGCCGCATCCCGGGTTGCGCCAAGGTCTTCCAGCGAGGTGATCTGTCGGGTGCGTACAGACTTCCAAATCGAGAATCTGCTGTCATCTCCGGCGCTTTGTTGAATCGGACGAAGAGAGTCGATTCCCCCGACAAGCAAGTAGGCCAAGCCCACCGCGACTGCGATGGGCGTAGCAAGGCGCAATGCGGGCCGGGTTCCTCGTCGCCAGAACACCCAAGCCAGGATTGCAACAATGGGAAAGGCTACGGACAGTTTGATGGCGATCGCTAAGGCCGCCAAGCCGCCCGCTAGCCCATGGCGGTGGTCTTCGGCCAGGAGCACCACGCCGAGCAGGGCTAGGCCGATGAGTACGTCATTGTGGGCATCGTTCACGGTTGCAAGAATGACCGGCGAGCATCCGAGAGCTAGCACAGACAAGCTGCTGTCTGTCCTTCTTGCAATAAGGAGTACAGCGGCAAAAGCCGCAGAGGCCATGAGGCTTTGCCAGAGCAGCCGAATTGCCAACTGAGATGTTCCCGCAAGGCTTGCCACCACCGCTGCAAGGCCAACAAAGGCGGGGCCATACATGGAGTTCTGATCATGCCATCGATCAGCTACAAACCCCAGGGTTGGGTCTGTGGGTGCGGAATTCGGTGGGTGAAAAAATGGATTCAAGTGATGCACCGAAACTAAACGGCCGTAGGAGTTGTAGAGGTATAAATCCCGGGAGTGATGGATTGGTGCGATCGCAACCAGAACTAGGGCTATGCCACTCAAGGCAATCGCAGCATTCATCGGCACAGCAGTTCCATGACGAGAACTGACAAGCATTGCTAGGTATGCGGCGACTGCAGCCACAAGAACAATCAGACTGGTGGCCCCCGGTTCGTTTGCCCCCCAAAGGAGCCAGAGGACTGTCAGACCAACGGCTGCAATCGGCGTGGCCCATTGCAGGGCCGTTAGTAGCCGAGTGGATTTGAAGGTAGCGGCCCGAGGCGATGCAGTGTCGGGGGCAGTCACAGAAATCCGATTTTACACCCCTGCAACTTGCCCTGAGTTCTCAAATCAACATCCTGATCTCTGGCTTTCAAAAACTTGCCTCGGCCTCGTCGGGGAATTAGTCCAACAATTCTTGCACTTGATCCCCAATCGGGATCTTCCCCTGGCGAACAGCGGCTTGATTGGCAGCGCGATCCTCGGGTTCGTACAAGTAGTTCGCCATGATCCCGAACGAGCGCTCAGTTCCTCGATCCGACAGATCGGCATGGGCGTTTATCTGAACAAGGCGCGCCCCGTTTCCTAGGTGGAACCTGGCCACGGGGTCGATCGGGCGTCCAGTTTCACCCAAGCTGCACAAGTACTTCGCGCAGCCTTTCAGGAGTTCCTCGGGGCTGTGACGCACAGCTTGCTCTCGAGAGAGCCACTCTCGGAACCCGGGGATGGGTGAAAGCGTGACGAACTCACTCAGCCCAGGAAACTCCGATGTGAGCAGATCCATCGCTCCAGTCAGCAACGAGGCGCCGCCAGGAATGCCGCTCAGTCCAGCCTCGACATTCCAAATTGAATAAAAGACAGCGGTGGTGGCGTCTGATGGCTCGAGGTGGGTTCGGTTGGGGTCGAGAATTTGAGGCATTGCTGCGGGCCTGGAATCAAGAAGCGCAACCCACACCACGTTCAGCGGATGCCCCCGAAGCAGGGGATGCTCGAGAACGAAACAGCGCCGGTCCGGAGCGAATCGGTCAGCAATGTCAGCTTCGCGATCTGCTGGGCTGCTCGAAGCAAACGGATGAATCGGCTCAGCCAGAGCCAGACGGTCACACAAGTCCCCAGGCTCGCCGAGTGTCAGCCTGCGAACGGCCATTGGAGCGCTCTCGAGTCGTATCTTCAATTCTGCTGTCGCTGCGGCGAGTTCCTCCGACTGGTCCGCCGCCGCCGAGGTCAAAGGCACTGTTGCATCCCTACTTGCCAACAGTTCGGCCCTTCGAAGGACCAAGTTCAGCAGGTCAGGCTGGTTCGCTCGGTCGATCGTCACCTCTGTATTGAATACAGCCTGAGTAATTCAAGCAAGAGCGGGCTCTCAGTTAACTAGAACAACGCGGCGGAGTTGGGGCCCTCGGGCAGTACGCTCAACAGGGCCATGAAGACCCACCTCCGCATAGGAAAGCTGCTCGGTGTCCCCATCGGTCTGAACTGGGGTGTGCTGATTGTTTGCGTGCTGTTGGCCTTTAGTCTGGCCACCATCTCGTTGCCGGTAGCCGCTCCCGATCATCCGTCAAGCGCTTATTGGTTTGCAGGGGTGATCGGCGTCATTGGTTTTCTTGTCTCTCTAGTCGGCCACGAACTGGGACATAGCTACATCGCTGATCGAAACGATGTGAAGGTAGTTGAGATCACACTCTGGCTGTTTGGCGGAGTAGCCAAGCTAGAAGGCGATGCGGATAACCCGGGTGCGGAGTTCCGCATTGCTGCTGCAGGGCCCGCAATGAGCCTTGTGATGGCAGGCATCTTTGCTGGCTGCTTCTGGTTTGTTGATCAATTGAATGGTTCACGGGTTCTGCTGAGTCTGTTGATTTGGCTGAGTGCAATCAACGTGGTTCTTGCCATCAGCAACCTGTTGCCGGCGTTTCCTCTAGACGGCGGCAGAATGCTTCGCGCCATCTTGTGGCGCCGGTCACGCCGCAAAATTCCCGCAACTCGCTTGGCTGCATTAATCGGACAGATTCTTGCCGCCGCTCTGGTGGTCTTCTCGCTTGCCTGCATTGCTTGGTGGTCGGTGTGGTCTGGATTCTGGATTCTGATTCTTGCGGTGTTCCTCTTCGTTGCGGCCCGCTCCGAATGGAAGGCCTCTGCAGCGCAGCCCGAGTTATTAGACCGAGCAGTTGGCGGACTTGGAAGAAAGCTGCCTAGCCCGCTGGCTTGCACAGCTTCGATCGCGCAGCTTGAGCAGACGCTGAAGCGACACCCTGGCGCTCCGCTAGTTCCTGTTGTGGATTCACTAGGTCACGTGGCTTCGCTAGTCATGCCTGATGCGGTGCTTCGCGTGCCGCCGGCACAGCGTTCAGTCGTCCCCATCGAGTCTTTTGTTGAGCCAATGTGGAGCTTGCCACGGGTGCATCCCAGCGAGTCTGTTGCAGAGGTACTGGGGCGATTGGGGTCGGGTCAGTCGTGGCGGGCCGTGGTTACTGACGGAACCACAGTTCACGGAGTGTTGTGTTCCGAGGACATGGAACAAGTGCTCGAGCTGGCAACCTCGTGAGGCTCAACATGTATAGCCTCACCGGGTTCCGTCACCTGCAGGAGTAGGGTTCGCAGGATGTCGTTCGTTTCCGGTAAGCGGCCCGGAATCGGGACCTGGAGGATGTCTGTCGCTGTGCTGCGACAGCGCCGCCGACTAGCACTCGCGACTGTT
>WLLG01000239.1 GCA_009700815.1 Actinomycetota bacterium | reverse complement strand
GGCGCGCCGAGGGCACCAAAATCTGTTATCTCGTTCTGCACCCGGACAGAGTCATTGCGAGACAGCGCCTTGCCGTAAGCATGAGTAGGCAATCCAGGAGCTGACCATCCAGCTAGGCCGAGCAGCTGCCACCACTGTTCAACCGTCAGCTCTGGGTCCCAATTCTCGCTCAACCAAGTTCGGAGTTCATCCACTAGTTCGTCCTGCGCTGCTCCAGCATTGGTAGGTACAGCATTGGTAGGTACAGCATTGGTCGGTACAGCTTCGGTCGTGTCACTCACTGGATGCCTCTTCTCGCCAATTGTTGACTATTTCTATTTACAAGAATGACCCGGCGCTTAGGTTTGGGCAAGAAGCAGCTGAGACAGCCCGAGTCTTGAACCCCGACCACCGCCGAGAATACCGCCGCCGAGAATACTGAAATAAAACCGCGTTAGGACGAATCGCCTGAGCGCTAACTATACGCACCAGCCCGGTTGAGAGATTGAACTCCTGCAAAAAGGCGGTCCCGCCAAGGGCATCTGGGCAATGATTAGCCGCTATGTCTGATGCTTCTGCCCCGCCATCGAATATAAGCAGCCAAACTGAGGATCAGGCTCACACGCCGATCACCAAGTGGCTCGTCTTAGTTGGCGGAGTCATCCTGACTGCCGGGTTGCTCTTTGGCTATGACCAAGGGGTCATCTCAGGCGCCCTGGTAGGAATCGAAAAGTCCTTCACGGTCTCCACCTTTATGGTGGAAATCATTACCAGCTGGGTGACGCTCGGCGCACTAGTTGGTGCTCTAGTAGCGGGCGTTTTATCGGACAAGGTCGGCCGAAAAAAGGCGGTGCTTCTTGCAGCAGTGCTGTTCACATTCGGAGCACTTGTCGAGGCCTTCGCACCGGGAGCCTGGGTGTTGGTAGCCGGAAGACTCATCGTTGGTTTCGGAGTGGGCGTGGCCTCCGTTGCTGCACCCTTGTATGCAGCAGAAATGGCTCCCACCCGCCTTCGCGGACGGTTTGTTTCTGGCTACCAGTTCGGCATCACGTTTGGAATCTTTCTTGCCTACTTAATCGATGAGCTTCTCTCGAGCGGAGAACGCTGGCGCCTGATGCTGGGCATTTCGGCAGTGCCAGCCGTACTGCTGATCGTGCTGATTCTTCCCTCGAGTGATACCCCTAGATGGTTCCTAACAAAGGGCCGACGCGCTGATGCCGAATCCGCCCTTGAACGAATTCGGCCAGATGATACTGCGCAAGCCATGGCGGAACTCGAAGCGAGCGTGGAGGGCGAAACGGAACAGGCAGGCTGGGCAGAAGTCTTTAGCCAAACTTGGCGACGCCCACTCACCATTGGAATCGGGCTTGCTGTCTTTCAACAAGTCACTGGCATCAACGCAATCATCTATTACGCCAACAAGATCTTTGCCGCAGCCGGGTTCATTACTCCGCAAGGCCAAACCGCTGCCACTACCTGGGCCATTGGCGCAGTCAATGTTTTGGCCACGCTGATTGCCGTTGCATTCGTAGACAAACTTGGACGCAAGCCGCTGCTCTTGGCTGGGCTCGTGGGCATGTCGGTCAGCCTGACAGTGGTTGGAGTTTGCTTCTGGTTCATCAATCGGAGCGGCCCGACTACTACGGGCGGCCCGAGCGATGCCGGGCTGATCACCCTGGTTGCACTCGTGGTCTACATCGCGTCATTCGCGTTCTCGCTCGGACCGGTGGTCTGGACGGTGATTAACGAAATCTTCCCGAGGAACATTCGCGGCAGGGGTGTGTCCATTGCAACTGCCGCCAACTGGGGCAGCGCTTGGCTGGTCAGCCAGTTCTTCTTGAGCTTGGTCAACACCATCGGCGAGTCGGGCACCTTCATGTTGTTTGCAGCGCTCAGCGTGATTGCCTTCATCTGGATCTCGAAGGTCCTGCCCGAGACTCGCGGCCGCTCGCTCGAAGACATCGAGCAGATGTGGCTGGACGAACCCGGCAATGCAGCAGCGGCAGCAACTTGATCTGGAAATCGGCTGTGCGACTGACTGAGGTACCAAACAAGAGCATCAAACGGAAGCATGAAGAGGTGAGGTCAAAATGTCTGAACTGAGCGACTCGAACCAGAGTGATTCAGAAAGCGGCGCTCAGTCTGAGGTTCGGATAATTGCAATTGAGCGCGAAGAGATTGAAACCATTCGCACCGAATTCTTTAGCGATGCCGTCCTAGCGATTGCGTTGACTTTGCTGGTCCTTGACTTGGATCTCGGCGAGTTTCGCCAGGCAGAGCTTGGCGGCCTACTTATTCAGGAGATCGAGACGTACACGGCGTTCTTCGTATCTTTTCTCTTCATAGCGGTGACTTGGCACAATCATCACGCTGCATTCAACCGGCTGAAGAGCGTCAGTTCACCGCTGCTCGTGGCGAACTTTGGAATTCTGCTCGGGGCCACCCTGCTCCCGTTCCCAACTGGCATTGTGGCGACTGCATTCCGAGTGGAGAGTCTGCGCGATGAACAGATTGCGGTACTGCTCTATGGCCTGTTGGCCTTCGTCATGAGCGTGTCATGGACCTGTTTCTTCCAAGTCGCTAGTAGAGATCCACATCTTTGGAAGGACCGCGGAGAGAAAGAAATGTGGGGCCGAGTGAGAAACTTCGCGGGTTTCATCGCAGTCGGTTATTTCATCGCCGCAATCCTCGGGTTCTTCCTCTCCCCTTGGCTCAGCATTGCACTGTTCGCCGGGCTGCTGATTATTCAATCGACGCAGGCGCATCGCATGTCACCCGGCCACAAACGCAATGCACCTCAGGCAGCAGCGAGTCCGGCTAGCTGAGCGAGTAAGTCAACTGACCGGAGCCGAGCCTCAAGAGTCGGCGAGGAGTGAGCAACGATCAGCTCATCTGCGTGAGCATGCTTGGCAAAATCCTGCAGGTACTCCCCCACTTGCTGGGGTGACCCGCATGCCGTGTAGCGCATCATGGATGTGATCTGTCGGCCCTGAGGCGATGCAATCAAGGCGTCGGCATCCTCATCGCTCAGCTCTAGGTCTGGCACAAGAAAGCGAGCAACTCGAAGTCTGGTCGCCTGCAAGAGCTGTTCTGCTGCGGCGGATTCTGTGTCGGCAACAACCGCATTGACTGCAGCGATCACATAGGGGGTGGCGAGCTGAGCAGAAGGCTGAAACTCGTCCCGGTAGATAGCAACAGCTTGCAGTAGCGCCGCTGGAGCAAAGTGCGAGGCGAACGCAAAGGGCAGCCCGAGTGCCGCTGCGAGACGAGCACCAAACAACGAAGATCCCAGAATGTACAGCGGCACGTTCGTTCCTTGGCCGGGCGTTGCCTCAACCCCTTCGACGATGCTCTGCTCACTGAGAAATCCCTGCAACTCGAGAACATCTTGGGGGAACCGCTCGGATGCCCGGGCATCTGCGCGCATGGCACGCGCTGCGGCTTGGTCACTGCCCGGTGCACGGCCAAGGCCAAGATCGATACGTCCGGGATGCAGCGTTGCCAGCGTGCCGAACTGCTCTGCGATGCTGAGCGGCGAGTGATTCGGCAGCATCACCCCTCCAGCGCCAAGGCGGATTCGATTTGTCTGCGTTGCTACATGGGCAATCAGGACACTTGGCGCAGAGGAACCAACCACTGACATGTTGTGATGCTCGGCATACCAAACTCGCTCGTAGCCACAGGCTTCGGCTCGCTGAGCGAGGGCGACGCTACCCTCGAAGGCTTCTCGCGCTGACTCTCCCCGACCAATAATCGCAAGGTCAAGAATGGAAACCGGCAACGACATAGTTGGAGTCACAGGCTCAGTCTGCCAGCAGAGACGACATTAGAAATCCTGCGGAGTCGGGCGCATCAGAATCTCGTTGAGAGCGATTCGACGATTGCGAGTCACGACATAAGAAATCGTGTCGGCAATGTCCTCGGCACGCAGTGGTTCGATGCCCGCAAAGCGCTGCTTGAGCGCCTCTTGCGCAGCTGGGCTCAGGTGCGTCTTGAGTTCGGTGTCGACCACGCCCGGCTCAATCAGCGTCACTCGCACGAAGCGACTCGTGACTTCCTGCCGCAGCGACTCGCTAAACGCTCCGATGCCGTGTTTCACCAGGTTGTAGACGCCCGAACCAACCCGAGGAATTCTGCCGGCTGTGGAGCTCAGATTCACAATGTCGGCCACTTGTCGCTTGGATTCCTGAGCTGATTTGAGCAGATGTGGAAGCGCCGCGTGGGTGCATGCCAACAGGCCATCAACGTTGACTCCGATCATGCGTTCCCAGTCTTCTGGGTTGGCATTCTCGATTGGTCCCAGCAGCATGACTCCAGCGTTATTGACCAAGGTGTCGAGTCGACCGAATTGCTGCACGGTTTGAGCAACGGCCTCTGCGGCTTGTTCTCGATCCGCCACATCGCATTCGATTGACAGGGCTCGCCCGCCCGAGGACTCAATC
>WLLG01000238.1 GCA_009700815.1 Actinomycetota bacterium | reverse complement strand
TGTAGTCAAAAACTGCTTAGGATCCACGATTTCCGTTCGGAGTTCGCACTGTGTTCACACTACCTAGACCTACTCGGCGACTTGCTATCACCTTGGTGCTGATTGGTGGCATTGCCGCGTTGGCCGCTTCTTTAGCGCCTGCAGTTTCTGCTCAGGGAAGCTGTGGAAAGGCAGGCTGCGTTGACGTGGTAGCCGTTGATGGCCTGATCGATGAGATCGAAGCGAACTTCATGATTGACAGCATTGCGCGAGCGAATGCCGCCGGAGACGTGGTGGGTGTGGTGCTGCAATTCGACAGTGCCGGCTCCGCAGTTTCTGATACCCGTCTAGATCAGGTTGCCGCTGCCATCCAAGGCTCCCGAATTCCAGTTTCGATCTGGATCGGTGCATCTGGTTCGTACGCATTAGGGGGCGCGGCCGAATTAGCTCAAGTTGCTGACTCCTCTGGGATTACCCCGGGGTCAAAGATCGGTGATGTTGGTTCGCAGCGACTCGATGAGCAGCAGTTTGGAGACCTATTTGCCGGTCGAGCAGCCGCTGGCCTGACGCGAACATTCTCTGGTGAGGCGGCGGTTAAGGCGGGCTTGGTTGATCGCTTCGACCCAACCTTGGTGGATCATGTGGGAAACCTTGACTCTGTCGAGACCAGAGTGGTCAAGGTGGATGGTCGTGAGCAGAAGCAACCCGTGCAACGGGTACGACTATCGAAGCTCCCGCTTCAGGTGCAACTGATGCACACTGCAGCGAGCCCCTCGGTTGCCTATCTGTTGTTGGTCATCGGACTGGGACTGTTGTTGTTTGAGTTCTTTACTGCTGGTGTTGGGGTGGCCGGCGTGATCGGCGCCGTGTTCGTGTTGCTCGGAGGCTTTGGGGTTGCGGAGCTACCGTTTACCCCTTGGGCCTTGGCCCTGTTGTTGTTCTCATTCTTCGGGTTCGCCATTGATATGCAAACTGGCGTTCCGCGACTCTGGACGATTATTTCGATGGCGGCCTTCAGCGTTGGCTCGGTGTTCTTGTTTGTCGAGTTCCGACCCACCTGGATTGCCCTGCTCGCTGGAATCGCCGGAATGGGAGTGGTGGTGTTTTCCGGGATGCCGGCAATGATTCGCACACGGTTCGCTACCCCAACTATTGGTCGGGAGTGGATGATTGGTGAACTTGGCCAAGCGAGTAGTGAAATCAATCCAGAAGGCATGGTGCTCATTCGCGGAGCCGAGTGGCGAGCACGAACGAATCGTGCGACACCGGTTTTGGTGGGTGACAGTATCCGGGTGGTCGAGATCGATGGGCTTGTTCTTGGCGTTGAACCCGAGGAGGGTGGAGCCATGGATTATCGCGAAATGCGGTCGGGTCGAAAGGGTGAACCTGAACCTGAAGCTGACCCTGAGGCAGAATCACAGGTCGAGGGACCCGCGAAATAATTCAGATTTCCTCTTGTTCTTGGTGCAACTACTGCTTTATGGTCAAAGGCACTGAAGCGAGGGGGTTCGTACCAGTGAGTGCACAACAGTGTTCAAGTGCTTGGCAAGCCAAAGCAGCATGCCGAGGTCCACAAGCAGCAGTTTTCTTTCCACCACCGCAATTTGAGCGGAAGGCGGATCGTATTGAGCGCGAGCGGCGCGCCAAGGCAATTTGTGCTGGATGTTCGGTAGAGACTGACTGTTTGACCTATTCAATACAGATCGGTGAGTCCCACGGCATTTGGGGCGGTCTGAACGAAAGCGAGCGCAGGTCGCTCGAGAGCCAGCGCAGCTAAACCCAACGCAGCTAGAATCTAGGCAGCTAAAAAGTAGGAAGTGATGGGCCAGTCTGACCCCACTGGGGTTGAAGTTCGTGATGCGGCCACGGTGATGTTGCTGCGCGACGGACCGGATGGAGTTGAGGTCTGCATGTTGCAGCGCAACTTGCAGTCGGACTATGTCGGCGGCGCGTATGTCTTTCCCGGTGGGGGCGTGGACCCGCAAGATGCCGGCCATGACCTTGATGACATGTTCCTCGGTCGGACTGACGTAGAGGCCTCGCGTCTTTTGGATCTTGACCATGGCGGGCTGGCTTTTTGGGTTGCAGCTATTCGCGAGTCCTTTGAAGAGGCAGGCCTGCTGCTAGCAGAAACGGCAGATGGGGAGAGGATCTCGTTTTCGGACCCAGAGGTAGCGGCCCGGTTTGAAGTCCATCGTCGCGATGTCGACAGTGGGCGCCGCCGTCTCGCTGAGATCTGCCTTGAGGAGCAACTTCGACTTGAAGTTGGCAGTATCCACTATTTTTCTCGGTGGGTGACCCCACTCGGCGCTCCACGGCGCTACGACACTCGGTTCTTTGTGGCGGCCGCACCCGAGGGTCAAGTGGCCCTTCATGATGATGCCGAGGTGATAGCCACGCGGTGGTTGACCCCCGCGGCTGCTCTTGCGGACCAAGAATCCGCTCGCATCACCATGGTCTTCCCAACAATTCGGACCATGATCGAGTTAGCGAAGTTTGATTCCGCAGCTCAAGTTCTTGAACACGCGGCCATGCAAACGGTGATTACACCGATGCTGCCCTTCATGAAAGATTTTGGTGCAGGCCTTCGCATTGTGTTGCCCGGAACGACGGAGCATCCCAGCGGAATCTATGACGCTATGACGGCACAGCCCGTAGCTGATTAGTTCGGCAAGGGCCCAGCACGTTGCTTGCCGTGGCGTTGTGACCAGAACCTTTGGCCCGTGGGAGATGACCACCAGAACCACTGATCATCGGTGACGTGCATGTTCCACCCGTTGCGATGAGTGACCATGTGGTGATAACGGCAGAGTGAGGCCAGGTTTGAGGGCTCTGTGCTGCCACCGTGCTGCCAGTGTTGGATGTGGTGAGCATCAGTCCATGCCGGGCGGTGGGTGCAGCCGGGCCACACACAGCCACCGTCTCGGTGAGCGATTGCGCGCCTTTGTGCTCTGTTAGCAAGCCGCTGATCTCGTCCAAGTGCAAGGACGATTCCGTGAACGGTGGTGACCACAGCCCGAAATACTGGATCACAGAGCAGGGTGGATTGATCGGTATTGCCGATTGGCAGACCCTCTGAATCGGTGACTGTTTGAGCATCCTGTGCCGGTACAACGAGTGAGAGTTCGGTAACTGGTGGCTGGGTGCATTCAAGGTCGGTAGATCCCGACTCTCTGATGAGCTCCCACAGCGCGAGCGCCCGCAGGGTTGACCTCTGCGGAACAGTCAAGTCCGGAGTGAGTTCCTGATCGGCCTGCATGCGTTTGAATATCTGATCGGCACGAGTGTTGATCGCATGTTCGACACTGAGCCCGAATTGCCCGCAGAGTTGCCCGCTGAGTTGCAGCGTGTTCTCTAAGCCCCTGCTCATAGACAACTTGTTGTCGGATACGCAGTCGCCTGGTGTGTGGCCGCCGTCAGCATCTAGAAGCTCAGCTAAGCCGGCGACCTCTTTGCGCCAGCGATCAAACGTGGAGTGCTGTGCGGCCTGAATCAGGTCGGGTACTACTGCAGCAAATGATTCAGCAATGCGTGGGTTGCATGCCTCTGCCAAGACTTTTGCGTGCTCATAGCTGATGAGCCCCTCGGCTAGAGCCCTATCTGCCTCTGGCAGGGTGGTACGAAGTTTTGTTGCGACTCTAACTCGGGCCTTGGTCTGACCAACGGGAAGCTTGGCAAGATGCGCAAGCCACGGGCCAGTGCGCATGCCGTCTACGGAGTCGGTACTGCCACGCGACTCGAGCTCAGCTAGGAGATGACAAGAGAACGAGTCGAGAAGGCGTCGCAACTGCTCTGTTTGTGGTGCGAGCCCGAGTAGCTCATCCTCGGTGGCCGCAGATGGATTCCACCCTGCAAAGCTTTGAAGAGCATTCAGCAGCGGATCGAGATCTAGGGGGTTCGTGGTAGTAGGAGTGACCGCCGTGACCTCTGGATCGAACATATGTACGACTCTACGTTGGGGGTGTGACAGCGAGATTCTGGGAGCAGGGTTAGTCGGGTGGGGCTATCGAGGCGAACGCTCGGGCTCGGTCAATTGCTGCAAGGCGTTCGGAGTCATCAAGGGCACCGACAAGGATGTAGGTGTCGGTGAACTCAGGCAGCAACTCGCCATTCTCGACCATCCATGGCAGGGCTAATCGCCTTGGGACTCGAACGAGTTCGGTCTGCACATAGGTGCCAAAGACCTTGTCCCAGATCAGGGTACTGACACCGTGGTTCTTCATTGGGTGGCCAAAGTGATGCTGGAAATGATTCTGTCGGACCCAACGCTGGTAGCGATTTTTGGGCGCTCGGCGATGAGCCACGGCATGTTGATACTCATAGAAGAAGTATCCGCAGGCCCAGCCCAAGGCCAAGGCGATTCCAGCGACGGGACCAACTGCAATCCAACCCAGCGGCATCCAAACGAGGGCGCCAACAAGCAGCATGCCGATCCAGCTCAGAATATGAGT
>WLLG01000237.1 GCA_009700815.1 Actinomycetota bacterium | reverse complement strand
GTTGCCCGCTGGGCTGGGGTTTATCTGCTTGCTGAGCTTTCTGAATGGTCGGCCGCACCTGATTGGGTTTGTGCTGCTGGCCCTCATGGTTCTGGTCTGGAAAGAAGGGCGATCCCCCTGGTGGTTGCTTCCAATCTTTGCCGTGTGGGTCAACGTTCACGGGTCTTGGCTCTACGGCTTGATCGTGCTGGGGATGTTTCTGGTGGCCACCACGATTGATTCGCGAAAGCTGATGCCAAAGCAGTTCGCACTTGCCGGAACCGCAGTGCTCGGAGTGGTGATCGGCGGGGCGCTCTACCCCGACAGGTTTGCGCTGCTGCTGCTACCTGCCAAGCAATTTGGCGACCCGATCGAGCGTGAAGCGTTGCAGAGTTATCAGGAGTGGGGCCGGGTTGGATTCGATGAACCCATGTTGTGGATGATGCTTGCCATCGCCATCTTGGCAATCTTCGGCTGCATACGTCAGCGGCGCTATGCCATGACAGTGATGGTCGGGTTGCTCGTCATCCTAGGATTCTCGGGACTGCGACTCGTTCCGATTGCAGCCGTGGCGTTGTTGCCTTTTGCTGCAATTGGCCTTCGCGGAATCGGTACCGTTGGGCTGCCAACAGGTCGAATGGCAAAGGCAGTCGGCGGGTTCGGCCTGCTGCTCTGCTTAGTGGCGGGTGCGCGCTGCGTAATTGGTCCGAGCTACCAACTCGATGCGTTTCCCGTGGGAGCTGTTGACTGGTTAGAAGCACGAGATCTAGTTGGCAACGACACACGTGTGACCACTCACGATTTTGCCGGCAACTATTTGGAGTGGCGATACGGCGACCAGGCGAATACGTGGGTTGATGATCGCCCTGGTGCCGCCACCATGGTGGCCTACGTAAACATGTTGCGCCTGAGTGAGGGCTGGCAGAAGTCGTTGGCCGGCTCCAAGGGCGATGTCCTGATCTGGCGAACCTCCGACAAGCTCACGGGAGAACTGAAGCAGGACCCTGAATGGGTAGTCGGAACGCAGGCGGGGGAGTTCACGGTGTTCTGCAAAGCTGAGTTGGCGGATCGCTGCAGCTAGCGAACTGCTGATCGTTCTGGGCTAGTTGGGCCAACTCCGGGGCTCAGTCGCTCGCGGCTTGTGCTCTGGTGAGGTCCAGTCGCGGCGCCAAGAGTCATGGTCGGGCCCTGCCAGACTTGGGGTCTCTCCCGAGCTTGCCCGCTTGCGTGCGCTCCACCAATCGCTGCTGGTTTCGTCTGCGAGCTCAGCTACGGCCTGCTCAATACTCACTGCAAAGCTGCGCGCATCCTGGCCATCCGCTGGCAGCAACGGAGCACCAATGTTGACCACAACTGTTTGGGGGTTCAGCGTCTTGCTTCCTTTGCGCATCACGCGACCAGTGCCCTCAAGGTGAATCGGGATGATCGGAATACTGCACTTCACGGACAGGTAGGCGGCGCCGCCTTTGTGTGGCAGTCCCCACCCGTCCATTGATCTTCCGCCCTCCGGGAAAATCAACAGCGACCATCCATCAGCGAGCAGCCCCGCAGCACGATCAGCCGAGCGGCGACTCACCTTGTTGCGCTCCATTGGAACGGCACCATATGCCCAAGCAGCTAGGGCTGCGCTGTGGCGAGTGTCAAAGAAGTAGTCCGCCGCTGCGGCAACCACGAGTTGCTGACGCCAGGGCTTTGGAATTGTGGTGAGCAGAAGTGCTGTATCGAGATGGCTCTGATGATTCGCAACAAAGATTGCGGGCCCGCTGAGGGCATCGATTCGATCAGTATTCCGAACCTGTGGCCTGCACGCAGCCAAGGTAACTGCGCGGCCTACCGTTTCGAGCGCCGCCGTGCGAGTGGCCTGAGCGAGCGGGGAACGCGCCCACTCGGTGTCATAAAAATCTCCTAGCTTGCTGGCCTGGGCTACTGGCTCCACTCCGCGAGGGGTAGCAGCAGCGGTATACGGGAAACCCAATCCGCGCAGAAAGTTAAGAGGGTTAGGAACCTGAACCTTCATGTATCGGCCCGATTCACTGCAGCCCTGTTCATGTTACGTCTGCCATTCCGAGCGGCGGATTCTTGACATAGGTGATGGTGGGGTCTGGACCGAGCACATCTGAAGCCATCTCAAGTGCGTCGGCCAGAGTCGAAGCCGGCCGGAATCCCAAGCGGCGAACGGTTGCCGGGTCTCCACCCACGATGATGACTTGGCTCAGATGTTCCAGTGCGTGACTGCCCCAGTACCACATGTAAAACGGGTGCACCCCGTGGTAGGCGTGAGAGGTTCGGTACAGATGCCGATACCACTCGTCGGTTGCAAAGCTGGTTTCGAACCGCTGCTCAATCTGAATCGGATCAGTGGTCTCGGCTAGGACCTGCTCAAAGAAATCAATGTACGAGGGGTGATGCACGGGGTGGAACTCATTGGTGGTTGGGTGCGTCATGATCAGCACGCCGCCCTCACGAACAACAGGCTTGCCCTTGTACATATTGAAGAAGTAGCCAAGACCCAAACACATCACCAAAATGGGATTCATGATTGAGTTGACGTTGTAGGGACCCACATACGGAAGCCCGTACAAGACAATGTCGGTTTGGCCTTCAACCGAAACGAGTTGTTGCTTGTACACCTCGGCCGTGGTCAGTTTGTGAACTGCCTCGACCTCGCCAGCATGAACCGAGGTCAGCGCATACGGTGCTTCCCAAGAATGCAGAATCCTTCGCCGCCCGCTCGGGGGAAGGCGGTCGAGCCCAGTCTTCACACCTAGGAATGTGGCCCGATCCTTCGCTGACCATTCCCATTCGCGCTTTGCAAGAACCGAGAGTGGCCCGTCACCAAACAAGTCGTTGTTGACCGTGGTCTCAATCTGGAAGATGTTGATTCCTGCAGACTTGAGCACGTCACCTTGGCGCCAGTTGCTGCGGTGCAACTCCGAGTTCTCTTGGTCCATAAACGACTTGGTGTTGCGCATGGTTTTGACGTTGTGGTGGTGGCGAATGCCTTGGTATCCAGAGAGCCCCGTGGCAGTTGACTTCCAACCCCCGTCCATCGAGACCAAGTTGATGTTCACATAGATGATCAGGTCAGATTCAGCTGCCCGCTTGGACATCTGCACCTCTTCGCCGTGACGAGTCTCCCCGAGCATCACCATGCCGTCAGGGTCTTCAGCATCGTGGTTGTACAACTGGCCTCGGGGAGCGAACGCGTCGTAAATGCGATCGCCAAGGCAGTACCGCAACTCCGCCTCGGTCATCCGGCGGTGCAGGGCAAGCGCCGCGATGATGTGGATATCGTCTACTCCCGCAGCGGCGGCAAGGTCGAGTACGGCTTCAATAACACGCTGGCGAATATCGGGTCGCCGCATCTTGGGCAGAGGCAATGAGATGTCGTCAAAGGCAATGGTGAGTTTCATGCCGGCGAAGAGTTGAGCTGGCAGCGGGTCAGAATCCACCGGGTTGAGTAGTGCATCGCGGATGGCTTCATCAGGGTGCTCAAGGCCGGGTAGTGGCTCGGGCGGGTAGATAATGCGGCTGCGTCCGGCAGGCAGGCGTTCTAGACGGAACTGTTCGCCGCTATGCAACAACACTGGTGGCGTTGAGCGGTCGACATCAAGAACTAGTCCGGGTCGCGGGGCAGCAAGTTGCTTGCCGCGACGCTGTGCAGGCTGGCCCGATCCGGACTTGCCCGTTGAAGTTGATCGTGGTTGATGGGATCGCGGTTGCTGGCTCAACGTCGAGCCGCCTTCCTAGTCGAGAGCATGGGTGCTGCGGGGTAATCGGGGGAGTGCAGGTCAAAGGCGATCTTCACGCCGCCTCGGCTACCGGAACTGCTGGCATGTGCGAGGGCTTCTGGGAAACGTGAGAGCGGGTAGGTGGCGGAAACTAGGCGCCCAAGATCGGCTGCGGCAACGAGTTCGGCTGCTAGGTCGAAACTGCGCATCGGCGCGCCTTGGATGATTTCTGTTCCATAGGTATATGCGCCACTGAGTGAGATTTCTCGTTGCCAGAGTGGGGTCAGATCTACGGTTTGTACGCCGGGCATGCCAACCATGATCACGCGTCCACCGGGGCGAGTTACAGCAAGGGCCGTGCGCAGACTTTCGGCACTTCCCACACAGTCAATCGTCACGTCAGCACCGCCCGAAAGCCGGCTGTGCGGGTCGTTATCCGGGTGAAGTGAACTATCTGAGCTCAACAAGTGTGTGCCAAGCGTGCTCCGAACAACTCGAATCAGTTTCGCTGGCTCGCAGACCACAGTGGGTTTGGCGCAGGCAGTGCTGAACTCTCGGCCGAAGCTCTGTTGATGGGCGTACTTGGCTGCCAGGATCAATTGTTTAGGTGGCGACCAGCGATTGAGTGCCGCGATGGTCGTTAGGCCTAGCGTGCCGGCACCAATCACAACCACGGTCTCATCGGGCTGTACATCGGCAGCTAACGCTGCATGTAGGCCGCATGCAGTTG
>WLLG01000236.1 GCA_009700815.1 Actinomycetota bacterium | reverse complement strand
TCCTGAGGAATCTGAAGCTGCAGCTACGGCTGAGTTACTCATGGGCGCAGCGCTCTTTGAGTTTGTAGACCCGCCCGAACTGGCGGACCTAGCTGAGGGAGACGCAGATGCCGCCGGTGAAGGCACCACCACGTCGTAGGGAACTGTGACGTCAACATAGATCGTTGAGGGCACAACTGGAACGGTGCTACTCGAAGCCGTTGCTGCACTAATGGGCTGCGCTGCAGGAAGGTTTCCTACCTTAGAAACCTCGCCTGAGCTGCTGGTTCCCAAGTTGACAGCTACCGCTGCGCCAGCCGCTGCAAAGGTCAACACGATGGCAGCGGTGCCTGCTGCGAGTTGTTTGAATGTTCGGGGGGTCTTGTTCATGTAGATAACTCTAGAGAGTCGACCTTTAGGGGAAGCCCTGTAAAGAGTAAGGATTTGGTGAAGATTCTGTGGCTTGAGCCCAAGGGTGTGCGACTGTATTCCTGTGCGCATCTTGGTGGTTGAGGACGACAAGTCAATCGCAGAGCCCCTCGTTGCTGGGTTGGAGCGCAATGGTTTTGAGGCAGTTCACGTATCCACTGGGCGCAGCGCACTCACAGCAATCAGTGGAATCGACCTAGTTCTCTTAGATCTTGGCCTGCCTGATCTTGATGGGGCAGAGGTTTGTCGGCGGCTACGCGACCTGTCCTCGGTGCCGATCATCGTGGTGAGCGCCAGAAGCGAAGAAGTTGACCGAGTGCTGCTGTTAGAGATGGGAGCTGATGATTATGTGGTCAAACCATTTGGCCTTCGCGAACTCATCGCAAGAATTCGGGCTGTCTCTCGTCGCTCTGGTAGTTCCGACAACACACCGCAGCAACTGATCTCTGGCGACCTGATGGTTGACCTGAGGGCTCACGAGGTCACCATCAATGGCGACAGCGTTGACCTCACTCCAAAAGAGTTCGACTTACTCGCTTACCTAGCAAGCAATCCGGGAGCTGCCCTTACCCGGCGGAACATTCTGGAAGAAGTCTGGGATGCGAACTGGTATGGGTCAGCGAAAACACTGGACGTTCATGTGGCCTCATTGCGCAAAAAACTTGGCCGTCCTGAGTGGATCCAGGCGGTGCGAGGCGTGGGCTTCCGGCTCGTCACCGACGCTGAGAAGCCATGACCCGCAGACTTATTTTGTCCTATGTGCTGCTTGCCGCTTTTGTGCTGCTGGTACTGGAACTCCCGCTCGGGCTGACCTTCGCCGGCCGAGCCAAAGACAACCTGCTTGCCGACGTTGAGCGCGACTCACGAGTACTCGCGGGATTGGTAGAAGAGCGCGTAGAGAAACAAGACGCACCTGCTGTGGCTGCAATCAGTCAAAGGTACGCCGACGAGACCACGGGCCGGGTCGTGGTGACGGACCCTCTAGGCGTGAGCTTGGTAGACACGGCTCGGCCTAACTCTGAGCCACGTGATTTCTCAACGCGACCCGAGTTTGTTTCTGCGCTGGGCGGGACCCAAGCTTCCGGCATCCGCCGCTCGAGCACGCTCGACGAGGAGTTGGCCTATGTGGCCGTTCCAATCTCTTCGGATGGCCGAGTCACCGGAGCAGTCCGAATTTCCTTTCCTACTGAGGAGGTACGAGAAGAGGTCCTCAAGAACTGGCTCAGGCTAGGGCTTCTCTCCGCACTGGTACTAGCGGCAGCAGCCTCACTGGGATGGCTCGTCGCACGCTGGGCAGTCAAGCCTGTGGCAGCACTTGAACAGGGAGCAGGGTTGCTTGCCGCAGGAGATTTGAGCGGCCGGGCCGAGGTAGATCGAGGTCCACCCGAGCTACAACATCTAGCCGAGACCTTCAACCAGATGGCAGCGCACCTAGAGATTCTGGTTGGCTCGCAGCAAGCCTTTGTGGCGGATGCTTCACATCAATTGCGAACGCCGCTGACTGCAATGCGGCTTCGAATCGAGTCTCTCGAAGACGCCCTTGAGGTTCCCGTAGACGAAAAAGATCGGGCTAGGTTGCGGGCCGATGCCGAGGCAATCTCATCTGAAGTGGAACGGCTGACTCACCTTGTGGACGGCCTCTTGGCCTTGGCTCGTAGTGAATCCACACTTGGTCTGGAATCTGTGGATGTCGCTGCGGTGACGACACAAGCTGTAGACCGGTGGCTCCCGCTCGCTGAGGAATCTGGAGTTCAGATAGTGCTGGACTGCACATCTGCAGCCAAGGCTCGCGTGGTGCGGGGCGGCCTCGAACAGATGCTCGACAACCTTTTAGACAACGCCATCGGCGTGGCGCCGCCAGACACCAGTATCCACGTGTCTGTGGCGAACGCATCGGGTCAGATAGAGGTCAGCGTTCAAGATGAGGGCCCAGGCCTCACTGTTCAGGAGCAATCTCGTGCCACCTCAAGGTTCTGGCGTGCGCCCGGGGCTGAACCAGGGGGAAGCGGTCTCGGCCTGTCTATCGTCGCTGAACTTGCTGCGGCCTCGGGTGGCTCACTGAAGCTCAGCGACCCAGCAGATCATCAGGGACTTGTTGTCACGATCGGTCTGCTAGTCGCAACTAGCTGACTGTTAGTTCGTAAACGACTGGGTCGGCCGCTACATCGCCGCCTTCGAGGACTACCGTGACGGTCGCTTTTCCTGCACTGAGTGCCTTGCCGCCAGCATTCGTGGAATAGCTGCCTTGGCTTCCACCATCTGAGGTGATCTCGACTACTGCTGCATCGCTGCTGGTAGCGACGAACTTGCCATCACCAGGATCCCCGAGGTCAAACACAACGGTATCGCCAACCTTCAGATCTGCTGTGGTCTGCGTTGCGCTCAGCATGACTGGAGGGAGCACCTGCGAACCTGCAGCGTCATCCTTGGTGCTAGTTGAGGTAGCTGTTGACGTCGTAGTCGAGGTTGACTCCTTGTCATCTGAGTCATTGTCGTTCTTGCTGCACGCCGCAGGGGCGAGCAGAAGGAGTGAAGCTGCGAGAGTTGCTGCGCACATACGATTCAAAGTTTTCATGCCCTTAGTTTAGGCAGACCCCGAATCCAGACTTGGGGATTCACTCCTCTACACTGCGCCGGCATGAATGCCGCTGTGAGTTCACCCCCGTTTCAACAAGTTGACCTTGTACTTCTGATTCTCCGCTTGGTTGTCGGGCCAACCATCTTCTGGCATGGCTACAACAAAATGTTTCGGGGCGGAAAAATCGCCGGAACTGCAAGATGGTTCGCCTCAATGGGTATGAGACCGAACGGAACTGTGCATGCCTACGCCGCTTCACTCACCGAGATGGGCTGTGGTGTACTTCTGCTGTTTGGATTTCTTACTCCGTTTGCAGCGGCAGGTGTCATCAGCGTGATGCTGGTTGCAGGGTGGACGGTTCATAAGCATGCATTCCTGATTACCAAGGAGGGGCTCGAATACGTCATGCTTTTGGCAACCCTGTGCTTTGCGATTGGATCACTCGGCGGCGGGAAATGGTCGCTCGACCGGTTGTTTGGACTCAGTGAGTTCTTCGGCTACTTCTTGGGCTACGAATGGCTGGGCATGCTGATCACGGTTGTGGTCGGCGTGGGGGCTGGAAGCCTGCTGCTCCTAACCTGCTATCGACCGCCAGCCAAAGAAGCCGAAAGCAACTCCTAGCGGAAGCGGTCGCAGGCTGCTTTTAGCGAAGCGGCATTCTCGGGATCGAACATCGAATGCCCGGCATATGTGTTCACGATGAGTTCAGCCTCCGGCCAAGCACGGTGCAGGTCCCAAGCAGAGCGCATCGGGCAGACCACGTCGTAGCGTCCCTGAACAATGACAGCGGGAATGTGCCGGATCAGATCGACGCCCTGCAGGAGCTGATTCTCGGATTCAAAGAATCCGCCATTCACAAAATAGTGATTCTCGATTCGAGCAAAGGCCTCTGGTTGTGGACCTGGTTCCGAAGCTCCTAGATCGGGGTCAAGCATGCATGTGGCTCGTTCCCACTCCGCCCAAGCCAGGGCGCAAGTCAAGAGTTCTTCGCGGTTTTCACCAAACAGTCGACGGTGATAAGCAGCCATCAGATCACCCTGCTCATCCACAGGGATCGGGGCCAAGAAGTCTTCCCACGCATCAGGAAATACATGACTTGCTCCGTCTTGATAAAAGAAGTGGAGCTCAGAAGGACGCAGCATGAAGATGCCGCGAAGCACCAGTTCGGTGACACGTTCAGGGTGAGTCTGCGCATAGGCCAATGCCAGAGTTGAGCCCCAAGACCCCCCAAAAACCATCCAGCGGTCAATTCCGAGAAACTCCCGAACGGTCTCAATATCTGAAACCAAGTCCCACGTGGTGTTGTTATCCACTGAGGCGTACGGAGTGCTCTGGCCGCAGCCCCGCTGATCAATCAGGATGACTCGGTAGGCCAGAGGATCAAAGAATTGGTACTGCTTAGGAGAGGACCCGCCTCCTGGCCCCCCGTGCAAGACCACGACTGCTTTGCCGGATGGATTTCCCGATTCATGTACCCGAATGCAGTGACCGCCCGAGACCTCGAGCAGGTAGGACTGCC
>WLLG01000235.1 GCA_009700815.1 Actinomycetota bacterium | reverse complement strand
TGAATCCACTCGAAGTTGTCTACGACGCCCAGATCTTCTACCGACAGCGACGCGGAGGCGCATCGAGGCTTTTCGTCGAACTGATCAGCGAGTTTCTACTTGACCCGGATTTGGGAATCCATCCGAGTGTCGAGATTCGAATCAATCGCAATCTCTACTTAAGTGAACTACCGACCGGCCGCTTCTGGACAATCCCGGAAGGCCATGTACTCGACCGAGATCGACTGGTCGGTTTTGCCAACAGACTCCCGTTCAGAAGGGCCAACAGAGGACCCGTGATTGAACACTTCACGTACCACGAAAGGCTTCCAAACCCAAGGCATTCCGATGCACCAACTGCAGTCACGCTTCTTGACATGATTCCGGAACTTCACCCGAACGACGTGGGGCGTGAATCTCATCGAAACAAGACGGCTTGTCTACAGCAAGCCGATCTTGTGATCTGTATTTCAGAAACTGTCAAAGATGACTTGCTCTCCTGCGTGGAGAACATCTCCGGGCAGATTCGGGTCTGTCCGCTGGGCGTGCGCCCAGTGACAGAAGAGCGACTCTTTAACCAGAGCAGGCGAGGAATTCTCTACGTTGGTGCGCGGGCACATTACAAACGGTTCGCTGTGCTGGTCGACGCTCTCCTTGACGGCAACTTCGAAGACTTGGAGTTACTGTGCGTGGGCGGTGGAGCCTTCACATCTGCAGAGCGATCTCTGCTGGCGAGACTTCCGTCCTCGATCACCATCACACAAGAGGATGTAACAGATGATCGGCTTTCTGAGTTGTATCGGAGTTCAGCAGTATTAGTTTCAACATCGATGGCGGAAGGGTTTGGACTTCCAGCGCTCGAAGCTATGGCAGCAGGATGCCCAGTCATCCTCTCCGACATCCCCGTGTATCGCGAGGTAGCCGGATCGGCCGCCAGCTATTTTGCTGTGGACGACGCCAAGGGACTGTCTGCTCAGTTGTCCGAGTTACTCAATCACGCTGAACTAAGGCAAGAACTGGCCGGCCTCGGCTGGCAACGTTCGCAGCTGTTCACGTGGCGGAAAATGGCGGAGCGGACGGCAATGGCGTACCAGTTGCTTTCACCTTAAGGAGTCGAGCCTGCGGTCAGTTCGCTGTGGTCGAGGCCAGTCCGCTTCGAGGCCAGTCCGCTTCGATGTCGGACACGAAGAACTAGAGAAGCCGACCCCCGAGGGATCGGCTTCTTTGCAGGCATTTCACCTAATTGGTGGCGGGGGTGGGATTTGAACCCACGACCTTCGGGTTATGAGCCCGACGAGCTACCGAACTGCTCCACCCCGCGGCGTGAGCTGAACTGTACCGCCACCACAGCCAAGCTTCAATTCCTCTCAGGTCTTGTGCAACCGGACTTGCATCTCCCGCCTCGCCCGTCAACGCTGAGTCGGTGCGTAATCGGTTGATCCCACTACGGATGCCAACTTGGCCTCGCCCTCACCTCTTTCACCTTCTAGCATTATTTGCCATGGTTGCGGCCACTATCTCTGGGTGCGGTTTTATTGAGGACCCGGACTCCCCTGCGCCAAAGTTACCCCTGCCGCCAGAGACAAACATTGCCTACGGGCCAGACCTTGGGTGCACCGACGTAAACGGATCGCCAACGGGTGCCCCAGCAAGTGATTGTGGCGGGGCGCAACAACTCGACATTTACCGTTCGCCACAACCTGGCCCTAACCCGGTGTTGTTGTGGTTTCACGGCGGTGGCTTTGTGGCTGGCGATAAGGCAGGGGATGTTTCTGCCTACTTAGAAGCCGCACTCAACGATGGCTGGGACATTCTCGCAGTGGATTACCGCCTCACAACGAGCACTGGCGAGAACGAGTTCCCGACCGCAATTCAAGATGCGAAACGGGCCGTGCGCTGGGTGAAGGCCAATGCCGAGGAACAAGACTGGGACCCAAACAACGTGGCTGCCATGGGTGAGTCTGCTGGCGGAAACATCGCAGCCATGCTCGCAGCTTCAACGAACCAGGCTGAACTAGAACCAACCGACCTGCCGGCTGAACTCTCTGGCAGCGCTACCGCGCCGATTGATTCAACGGTGATTGCAAGCATTGCTCTGATTCCCGTAACGGATCTGACACTGTTTGCCCAAAATGATGTTTGGGGCGACCTCGTCAACAGATACGTCGGATGCAGCAGCGACAGCAAGCTCTGCGAGGCCGGGTATCAGTTGGGCTCAGTGCAAACCCATGTCACCCCGCAGAGTCGGCCGCTACTCTCGCTTCACGGGATCAACGACCCACTCGCTGCGCCTCAGCAGGGAGTTCTGCTGAGAGAGGCCTACTCGGCAGCCGGTATACCCGAACGCTTTCGCCAAGTCGTCGTGAGTGACGGTCCCGAGCGCTACCAAGGCCACGAGGTGGACTACAAGCGCTTTGTTGGCGACTTTGTTGAGTTCTTCAATGCCGCAAAGACAACCTAACCCTGTCAATCACCGCGGCGGGGCTTGCCAGTTTTCTACTGCTAGCTCAAGGTTGTGAATGTGTTCCTCAGTAGTCATTTCATCTTCAGCGAAATAACAGGAATGCGTCCACGCACCGGCAACACCAATCATCCAACCGCGCTGACACGACCAATGTGGGGCACTCATACGGAACCGAAAGAGTTCTAACTCCTCTTCGTTCCAAGCACCGAGCCACTCGATCTCCTCAGGTGGCCTCCCAAGTTCGGACTCGTCACTTAACCACTCAACGAGTTCTGAGAGGGCAAGGTTGCGAGACGTCCGGTACTCCAGAGGAATGATTTCCGCTGCGCCCAAATCATCTAGTGCGCGAAACAGCGGAGACACCGTTCGGGGGTCTCGAGCGAGCATTTCAATTCGGTCGGCCCCGACCCTCATCCCGCAGTCGGTAAGAGCAACGACACCGATTACCGAGACCAGCGGGTCTGCTGAGCCAAGCATTCGGTAGAGCGGAGAATGCTCATCTGGTCGATGAAACGCTGCCAACAAGCTGGCCAAACATGTGAGCGTCTGTAATGCATCAGCATTGGATTCCGCAGAGAGGCGTTGTCCAATTACCGCATTGCAGTTAGCAACAATTGTTGAGGCAAGCGATGATGCAGATGCCAACACCTGACAGCGTGCAGCTCCGTCAAGGCGGCCGGCCTGTTGGACTTGCTGCAAGAAAGCAGCAATCTGGCAAGTCCAGCCCGGCCGAATGAGCAGTTCTGCAAACCCTTGGGCAAGTGCCGAGAGGTCCAACAATTGTTCATGGTCTTGTGCAGCGGAGTGCTCCAGGAGTGGATCAAAGACTGCATAACTCGGAGGAGTCAGCACATCAAGAAAGCCGTCCATGCTGAGCAGAAACTGAATAGCCTGCACCCCTTGGGAATCCTGACGAAGAACCAGAAGCCGGATCATGGCCCATCGAGCATGCTGATCTGCTTGCAGAACTGAATCCACAACTGCTGCGGTCGACACACAACGCGGCTGACTCCAAAGCAACCGGGCCAACTGTTCTGTCGGCCTGCTCGCTTCGTGCGCAATGCACGGGTAGCGCTCGGTTGCCGCCGCAAGCAGTTCGAGCGGATCAACGCCAACTAGTGAGTCAGCAGTCCAACTCGAGATGATTCCAACCGCTACGCGCCGCGCCGCAAGATGCGGTTGACGAAGCAACGATCTAAGTTCTTGAAGTTCTGTTCCCGCCAACACTGCTGACAAGATGACACAAAGGCAGTACCTCGTGAAGGTCTGGGACCCAAGATGAGACAAAGGGCCTAATTGCAGGGTTTCGTTGTTGGGTAGTTCTCCTCACAGGACAGCGAGAGACGAGTAAGGAGAGCCTGACGCACACGCGCACAGCATGAGTCGTAGCCTAAGAACATGATGTTTGGCCGTGCTCCCCGCCTTGTTGCTCCAGCCGAAGCCCTCCCCGGTCGGTCCGAACCCATACTGGTCGACCAACCGCATCAGGTACTCGGCAGTTCGCTCAATGCCCCATTCCCTGATGGGTCACAGGCCGCGGTGTTTGCCGAAGGCTGCTTCTGGGGAGTCGAGCGAGTCTTCTGGCAGATTCCCGGTGTGATTACTACTGCTGTGGGCTATGTGGGCGGCTTTACGCCGAACCCCACCTACCAAGAAGTCTGCTCTGGTCGCACTGGCCACACAGAAGGCGTACTAGTTGTTTTTGACCCTACCCAACTGAGCTACGAGGAGTTGCTGTCAGCGTTCTGGGAATCTCATGACCCGACTCAAGGCATGCGACAAGGGAATGACATTGGCACCCAGTACCGATCGGGCCTGTACTGCCTTGGCGCAGACCAACTTGCCGCTGCCGCCGCTAGCCGAGAGAGGTTCCAAAGCGTGCTGACCTCTGCGGGCTTCGATGAGATCACCACCGAAATCCAACCCTTAGAGGGCCTGAGTAGTCACTGGTTTTATGCCGAGGACTACCACCAGCAGTACTTGTCAAAGAACCCAGGTGGATACTGCGGCCTTGGTAGTACGGGCATGTCCTGCCCAGTTGGCCTGACGAAGGAAAACAACTAACCGCTCAGGCGTACACTGCGGGGCATGGCAGAGGAAGCAGTCACTGGCGGT
>WLLG01000234.1 GCA_009700815.1 Actinomycetota bacterium | reverse complement strand
GCCGTTCGCATGATTGAACAAACAGTCGGCTCGGCGCTGCTTCATGGCCAACGAGGGTCCAAGCCAGTCAAGATCTCAGCTCTGGTCGATGTCCTCATGAAGGTACAGAAATTGGCGATGGATAACGCCGCCACTATCAGCGAACTCGACATCAATCCGCTTGTCGTGCGACCAAACGGAGTCGTGGCACTTGACGCCCTCATTGTTCGCGAGCCAATCACAGCCGAGTGAGGGATCAAACCGCAATTGTCGGAATCGGCACCACGGAATTCGCCAAGCAGATCGACCGTTCGGAACGGCGCCTTGCTTTGGAGGCAATTCAAGGTGCGTTAGTGGATGCCGGTATTGAGCCAAGCGAGGTTGATGGCCTCTCCTGTTACTCCATGGAGTCCACCGAAGAGATCGATATTGCTCGCAATCTCGGCCTCGGTGACCTGACTTGGTTTTCGAAGGTTGCCTATGGCGGCGGTGCCGGGTGCGGAGTTGTGGGTCAAGCGGCCCTTGCCGTGGCGAGCGGGCAATGCTCTGTTGCCATTGCATGGCGATCACGAAAACGAGGCGGCCGAGGAACTCGCCCTTGGGCGGGAGTCAGCCAACGCGTTCAGGGCGACCAGCAGCGATGGACACGCCCTTACGGCATGCTGCGCCCAGTAGATGAGATTGCGATGCTGACCACTCGCTATCAGCACGAATTTGGTGCCACTCGTGAACACCTTGCAAATGTGGCACTCGCTGCGCGGCGTCATGCGAACGCCAACCCAGCTGCAGTGATGTTCGATCGGCCGATGACCCGCGAGGACTACATGTCGGCTCGCTGGGTGAGTGAGCCACTCTGCCTGTTCGATAACTGCCTCGAGACCGACGGTGCTTGTGCCGTTGTCATTACTAGCGCCGAGCGCGCCAGAGACTTGCGTCAGCCTGCAGCGCTGATTCACTCATGGGCACAATCCCTACCTCAACAACACCAGACCATGACCAATTTCTTCTGCGATGATCCACTGCGTGGGCCCTCTTGGTCCTGCGCCGAGAAACTCTGGTCGCTGGCCGAGGTCAAACCAGACGAGGTTGCGGTTGCGCAGTTGTACGACGCCTTCAGTCCTCTCGTCTTGCTGTCCCTTGAGGGCTATGGGTTCTGCGAGCGAGGTGAGGCGGGCCCCTTCACGCAAGACGGCGGAATTGAGATCGGAGGGCGGCTGCCGGTGAACACCTCTGGCGGGGGCATGTCAGAGGCGTACCTCCACGGATTCAATCTGATTGTTGAAGCAGTCCGACAAGTTCGAGGAACCTCGAGTAATCAGGTACCCGACGCTGAGTTCTCGTTGGTGACCTCGGGTGATGGGGTTCCCACAGGAGCCCTGCTGCTCAGGAGCGACCGATGATTGAGGGGCTGCTCCTACCGGGCATGGACGAGGACTCTGAGCCATTCTTTGGCTTTACTGCAGTTCAGGAACTTCGTGTCCAGTGCTGCAGCGACTGCAGCGCTGCTCGCATGCCACCCCGGCCTATGTGCCCGCACTGCGGATCGCTCGAATCAATCTGGGAACTGCTGTCTGGGAGCGGGACTATCTGGTCATATTGCGTGCCACATGGGCCGTTGCTTCCTGCCTATTCGGCGCTCGCTCCCTACAACTTGATCATCGTAGAGATCCCTGAGTACCCAGCAATCCGCTTCTGCGGCAACCTCGTGGCCTCACCGAACGGTGAAATCAACGAGCTCGACCCAGCCGGAATTCGCATTGGCGAGTCAGTACAAGTGGTGTTTCCCGAAGCCGTGGAAGGGGTTGTACTTCCCCGGTGGCAACGACTGGAAGACGGTGAGTCATGAAGATTGGCCTTGCTTTAGCGCGTACCAGACCCGAGTTGTTTGTCGAGGCGACTGTTGCAGCTGAAGCTGCAGGCTTTGAGTCAGTCTGGCTCTCAGACCATCTGGTATTTCCGACCAATATGGCAGGAGGACCACAGCACTTCCGAGGATCTTCCGATGGGCAGGGCTCCGAAGTGATTCCTGGGCCACCGCCAACCACCCCCATTTATGAGGTGGGAGCGATGCTCAGTTTTCTTGCCGCTAAGACGCAGACAATCAGGTTAGGAACCTTTGTGTACCTGTTGGGCATCCGCCACCCGTTTGTGGCTGCTCGGGCCGTGAGCACGGTCGACATCTTGTCTGGTGGCCGCCTCGAACTTGGGGTTGGATCGGGCTGGCTTCGTTCCGAATGGGAAGCGGCTGGGCTTGAACCAAAGTCTCGGGGTGCGCGACTCGAGGAGTCAATCGCTCTGTGTCGACGTCTATGGACCGAGGATGCAGTGGAGCATGACGGCAGGTTCTGGCAGTTCGAGGAAGTGGCTTTCGAACCAAAGCCTGTTCAGCAAGCAGTCCCCATTTTGATCGGAGGCGAATCTGATGTCGCACTGGATCGCGCCGCTCGAATCGGAGATGGATGGATCGGCATGAACCACAGCCCAGCCACTGCGGCGAGTGCGATTGATCGCCTGAGATCCGCAGAAGCTCGAGTGGGCAGAGGATCAACCCCGTGCACCGTGAGCATCGGCGGCTCTATCACCTCAGCCGAAGAGTTTCGGGAGTACGAGCAGGCCGGAGTTGACCGAGTGATCCTTGCGCCTTGGAACCGAGTACGAGACACGCTGTCAGCTATAGAACAATTCGGTGAGGATTTTCTACGGTGACTACCAGGCGCGGCGCGGCGTGCCTAGCTCGCCGCTTTTGGTACCGCACGCGCCGCAAGGTCGATGATGCGAACCGGTGTATCTGGCCGTATAACTTCCTTTCCGGAAGGGACAGGAGAGGTATCGACTCCAATGGCCTGCTTGCGCAGAGCAGCAACTGTTGACTCTTCGATTGGCAGATGGGCAAACGGGTCATAGTGAAAGAGCCGCATTGCATTCTGGTAGGTAATCGCCCGAATCTCGTCGTCTGGAATACCTGCGAGAGACTTTGCCAGCCGCTCCGGCGACTCCGGCCAAGTGGAATCTGAATGCGGGTAGTCGCACTCCCATGTCATCTGTTTGATCCCCACGTCCTCTCGGTTCTTGAGACCCGAGGCATCATCGATGAAACAGGTAATGAAGCGTTCCTGGAACAACTCGGAGGGCTTCATGGGAAGGTCTTGCCCAGTCCAAGCCTGATGGTGCTCATAGACGTAATCGACCCGCTCCAAGAAATACGGAATCCATCCGATTCCACCCTCTGAGAGCGCAAAGCGAACTAGGGGAAACTCGGTCATGACGCGGGACCACAACAAGTCAGCCGCCGCCTGCACCAGGTTCATTGGCTGCAAGGAGATCATCACGTTGATCGGTGCCTCCACCGAGGTGATCGTCAGCTGTGAAGAAGAGCCAATATGCAGGCAGACAACGGTGCCTGTGTCGCTGACTGCTTGCCAGAAGGGATCCCAGTGTTCATTGTGAAAGCTGGGCCAACCGAGCTTTTCAGGATTCTCGGAAAAGGTCACCGCTCGGCAGCCTTTTGCGGCCATGCGATGAACCTCTGCGGCCATCAACTGTGGATCCCAAACTGGCGGAAGTGCTAGCGGAATAAAGCGGCCCGGGTAACTCCCACACCACTCGTCAACATGCCAATCGTTATAGGCCTGGAGCATGGCCAGAGCGACTTGCTTGTCTTGTGTACGAGCAAAGAGCTGCCCACAGAATTGTGGAAACGACGGGAAGCACATCGAGCCGAGTACGCCGTTGGCATTCATATCCTTTACTCGGTCGTGAATGTCGTAACAGCCAGTTCGCATCTCGGCGAATGTGGTGGGCTCGATTCCGTACTCTTCGTGCGGCTTGCCGGCCACGGCATTCAGACCAATATTGGGCAGTTGCTGGCCCTCATAGAGCCACACATCGCTTCCATCCTCGGCAACAACTACGCGAGGCGCAGCGTCTTTGTACTTCGCAGGCAGATGGTTCTGGAACATGTCTGGCGGCTCGACAACATGGTCATCCACCGAGATCAGGATTAGGTCATCAGTATTCAAGAGGTACTCGCTTTCGACAGGCCGGCTTGGTCATGTGTCAGGAACGATGGAGCAGGTTCATCACGGTGGTCACGGCTACTTCGTCAGAAGAATCGGTATACGTGGTTTCGATGACGACAAACGTCATTGTTCGATCGCCTTTTTCTTTCTGATAGATATCGCGGACGATTCCTTCTTGGCGGAGCTTTTCTCCAACCACGACTGCGCGGTGGTAGGTGAACTCCTGCTCGCCGTGCAAAATCATCCCGCCGGTGGCCATCAACGAGCCCATCACTTCTGCCATGGGGTTCGTCGCTCCCCGTTCACTCTTGGGCTGCTCTTCTTCCCACTGGCCGTAGCTTTGGGCGGCGGAAAAAAAGTACGTGGGCGGAGTCGGTATATTTGCAAATCCCTCAGCTACTGCCACATCAAGGTTGCGGTAGACCTTGGATGAGTCGAGTACTGCGGCGGCAAACGCTGTCACGGTGGCGCGCTCAATGGTGACCACCCCTTTCGAAGTCGTCTGGCCGATGTACTGTGCGAAGTCGATCTCTGTCATGGCTTCTGACTCCCCCTGTTTGCAGCTTT
>WLLG01000233.1 GCA_009700815.1 Actinomycetota bacterium | reverse complement strand
CACCCTCGGGATTCCCGTCCGCCGCCTAGAAGCTCAAATCTGGGTACTCGCTACTGGGCTCGCGTATATCTCGATGGTCCTCACAGCAGGAGTGAGCAGCCTGCCATTCGGCGTAGGACTGGGACTTTCGGTCGTGCTTCGGGCTCTAACTGCCCTCATCGTCGGCCGAATGACGCACCTTGTGGCAATTGCGGCGACTGCTGTGTCGCTCGGAGTGCTCGAGACTGGCGTTCGATGGAATACCGGGGACTCCTACTTGATGTCCCCGATTCTTGCGGGGCTCATCATCGTCTCTCTGCTGTTACAGCGTCGAGGATCGCGGCGCTCAGATTCCGAGGATGCATCCTCTTGGGATTCACTCGGCGAGGTCCGCCCAATCCCGTTAGCGATTTCCAAGTTGCGAGAGGTGCGACTCAGTCGCCTCGGGGTAGGCATCGCCGTAGTCGCCACAGTGATTGGATTGCCGCAACTGCTTGGTACGAACGGCCAATTCAAAGCCGGAGTCATTGTGATCTTCGCGATGATTGGGCTGTCCGTGGTGGTGCTCACAGGCTGGGCGGGGCAAGTGTCGCTCGGGCAGATGGCATTTGTCGGGGTTGGGGCTTCTGTCGGAGCTTGGGCCACCGTAGAACAGGGCTGGGAACCACTGACCTCGATGGTGGTCGCTGGAGTGATCGGCGCCTTGGTGGCAGTGCTAGTTGGGCTACCTGCGCTTCGCCTTCGGGGCCTGTATCTGGCCGTCACTACGCTGGCTATTTCGGTAGCTGCCTCTGAATGGATCTTCTCAAACCGCGCCATTGATTGGATTCCGGAGGGCCGGTTCGCTCGCCCAGAGTTGCTCTATCGGATCAGCCTAGATAGCCCACTACGGCTCTACTACTTTGCCCTCACCATGTTGGTCCTCATGGGCTTGGTGCTGCGAAGGTTGCGTCGAACGCGAACAGGGCGAGTACTCGTAGCACTCAGAGATAATGAGTCAGGAGTAGCGGCATTCGGGGTGAATACCACCCGTGTAAAGCTGTCGGCCTTTGCAGTGTCTGGGTGTATGGCCTCCATCGCTGGAGTGGTCCTCGTGATTCACCAAGCAGCATTTCGCGAGCAGACCTACGGCGCAGAGGAAAGCCTGCTTGTATTTTCGGCCACTGTGGTTGGTGGCCTTGGTTCGTTGCTCGGAGCCGTACTTGGATCGGTATTTCAACGTGGGTCGCAATGGCTCTTGCCAGCACCTTGGTCCGTGCTGGCCACCGGAGTGGGTGTCCTCGTTGTGTTGCTCTCAGTACCCGATGGCTTAGGTGGCCTGGTGTTTCGAGTCCGAGACCGTGCGCTTTCATTTGCAGCCCGCAGAAACGGCATACATGAATTGAACTTCAACCGAGATACTGACGCTGACTCGCAGCTAGAGGATCCAGCTGCTGCAGGTTCGCAGGAACAGGCAGGCACAGATACAGGCACAGTCACTGGCACAGACATTGATACCGATACTGATACTGATACCGACGTTGGGGCGGTGCCATGACAGACACCAAATCAACAACTGACCGGATCACTTTGACTGATCTGACTGAGTCGTCTCGCGGCGTATTTAATCCGGGTCACTGGTTGCAAGTCATGCGCGCTCCTAGGGCGTCACTCAAACAA
Organism: Actinomycetota bacterium; assembly: GCA_009700815.1. Taxonomy (GTDB): domain Bacteria; phylum Actinomycetota; class Acidimicrobiia; order Acidimicrobiales; family Microtrichaceae; genus IMCC26207. The sequence goes on along the minus strand of WLLG01000233.1, from coordinate 2,935 downwards.
CTCGTTGGCACGGGGCCAGTCTTTCCGCTGTTAATTCTTTTTGGGTTGAATGCCGCCGATGAACTCGACCGCACGGCATTTGGAATCCTGTTGCCGAATGTTCGGGACGCGTTCGGCATGTCGAACACCGGAATCCTCTCGCTGGTAGGGCTCACTGCTCTGGGTGCGCTGCTGATGCAGATGCCGATTGCGATCGCTGCCGATCGTGGGAATCGTGTGGTCATCACGCTGGTTGGCGCCGTGGTTTGGGCCGTGTTCTCGGTCATGACGGGTGCGTCTACAGCAATTTGGATGCTCATCGTTGCTCGCACTGGATCAGGAATTGGACGGGCGGTGGTCGACCCCACGCACAATGCCTTGCTCTCGGATTATTACCCGGTGGATCGCAGACCCGGTGTCTTCTCCTTCCATCGAGCCGCCAATGTTTTGGGGCAGTTCATCGGCCCGATTCTGGCTGGTGTTCTAGCGGCTGCGTTCACTTGGCGAACACCCTTCTATGTGTTCGCGATTCCCACCCTGATTCTGGTCGTGCTGGGAACAAGGATGAAGGAGCCCATTCGGGGTGCTCAGGAGCGACGAGCATCGGGCGCTTCGGAAGAGGTCATTCAGACCGAGGAGGCCGCCCCGAGTTTTGCCGAGGCCTGGCGCCTGTTGTGGAAGATCGATGTGCTGCGACGTATCTGGTACGCCGTGCCGTTCCTATCTGTTGCAATTATCGGGTTCGTTTCGCTGGCGAGCTTGATGTACGAAGAGGTCTACAACGTGGACACCTTGCAGCGGGGTTACCTTGCCGCTTGCGTTGAGCCCTTCCAGTTTTTGGGATTGGCTGTTGGTGCAAAGTTGGGCACCCGGCTGTTCCTGCGAGACCCAGCGCTCATCTTTAAGTTTCTGCGCGGGGTTGCCTTTACCTCTGCAGTCCTCGTGGCCTGTTTTGCTCTGGCACCCACGCTCTGGTTGTCGATTCTGGCCAATATTTTGTTGACCTCTGTCCTGGCGATTTTGATTCCGGGGCTGTTCTCTACTCTCTCGCTTGCAATCCCCGCCCGGGCAAGATCGGTCGGGTTCTCGGTTGCATCCTGGTGGGCTATTCCTGGCCTGCTGATTCTTCCGCTGATTGGTTGGGTAAGCGACAATGTCGGGTTCCGCGAAGGCATGCTGGTCCTGTCGCCAATCTTGTTAATTGGTGGGTTGATGATCGCCTCGGGTGCACAGGTTGTGCGCCGCGATATCAACGATGTGTGGGCTGCTTCGGCGGCACGATCCAAAGCCATGTTGGATAGGGCCGAGGGCCGCTCCAAGTTGCTCATCGTGCACGACTTGAACGTCTCCTATGCGCAGTTGCAGGTCCTATTCGACATCAACATTGAAGTCGATGAGGGTGAGATCGTGGCCCTGCTCGGCACGAATGGTGCTGGCAAGTCCACGTTGTTGCGAGCAATCTCTGGTGTGACCGAAGCCAACTTTGGTGCTGTGATTTTTGATGGCAGGGACATCACCCACGCTCCGCCAAACGAGATTGCCGAGTTTGGAATAGCACAGGTCCCCGGCGGTGCAGGCATATTTGGCTCGATGAGCGTCAGGGAAAACCTGCGTGCTGCGGGTTGGATGATTCGCAAGGATCACCACAAGTATCAAGAACGAGTCGCAGAGGTACTCGAGACCTTCCCAATTCTGGCCGAACGGATCGATGAGCCCGCTGCAGATCTGTCGGGCGGACAACAGCAGATGTTGGCACTCGGCATGGCACTGTTGTCTCAACCGAAATTGCTGCTCATCGATGAGCTCAGTTTGGGCCTAGCCCCTGCCGTGGTGTCGCAGCTTTGCTCACTGGTTCGTCGCATTGCTGCCGCTGGGACGACGGTGATTCTGGTCGAGCAGTCGCTCAACGTTGCACTGAGTATGGCCAGCACGGCCTACTTCATGGAGCGCGGAAGAATCCGCTTTTCTGGACCGGCACAGGAACTCGCCAATCGCCCAGACTTGTTGAGGGCTGTGTTCCTAGCGCAGAAGGACTCACCTGGAGGCCAACAGGACTCAGCTGCAGGCCAACAGGATTCAGCTACCCCCGCCGTGTCGATTGAGGCAGCATCGAGCGAGGGCGCCGCCCAAGTTGTGCCTACAGCGACAACTTCCCCGGTTTTGCAACTTGTTGGAGTCACTCGCCGCTTTGGGGGAAATGCAGCGGTAGAAGATGTGTCGCTGAGCGTTGCACCCGGCGAGATAGTTGGTTTGATTGGTCAAAACGGAGCAGGCAAAACCACGTTGTTTGATCTGATCTGCGGGTATCAGCCACTTAACGCTGGGCGAATCTTCATTGATGGTGTTGATGTTGCATCCTCGCCACCATTCCGACGGGCACAAGGTGGCCTTGGGCGCACCTTCCAAGGTGGGCGACTCTTTCCCGGACTCACCGTGAGCGAGTCAGTTGCAGTTGCGCTTGAACGTTCACTTGATGTTCGTGATCCGCTCAACGCAGCGTTGTCTCTTCCTGCCTCGGTAGAGAGTGAGCATCGAGCTGATCGACGAGTTGCTGCGTTGTTGGAACTGTTTGGATTATCGGCCTATGCCCAGAGCTTTACGAGGGAACTCTCCACGGGTACCCGCCGGATTGTTGAGTTTGCATGCGCAGTGGCGCACCAGCCCTCGGTCCTATTGCTTGATGAGCCAGCCGCAGGAGTAGCTCAGCGAGAGGTCGAGCAACTTGGTTTCTTGCTCCTGAAAATTCGAGCGGAATTAGGCTGTGCGTTGGTCGTGATTGAGCATGACATGCCATTGCTGAGTTCAATCTCTGACCGATTGATTGCACTCGAGCTTGGATCCTGTATTGCGGAGGGAGCTCCCGATCAGGTCTTGGCGAACGAGCGAGTGATTTCTTCGTACTTGGGTGATGACCGTGCTGCGGTCGCCCGATCTGGCACAGCAGGGGATGCACCAT